>JAZFTY010000062.1:0-3415 GCA_036446935.1 Acidobacteriota bacterium
TAACGCTTTGAATTTTGGAAGATGGATTTTTTCAAGCCGTAAGAGTATTAAGATGACAGAAACCATATATGCATAAGATAAAAATCTTCCTTGCATAAAGTCACCGCCAACATAGCCAACATAGAACAAGTTCAGAAGAACACCAAAACCAAGATAGCGAAGATGTTTTTCGGAAGAATTGAAAGAATACAATACTAAAGATCCAAGAATGACCGCCAAGGTCGCCGTGTCAAATTTTAATGATGAGATAAAATAATCTATCCCTCGCTTGAATACCTCCATCTGATGAATACCAGTATTCAATTTCGCATAGGCTGTGTTTGGGAAAAGGAAACCATAGTAGACCAAGGAAAATAGAGAAAATAGAAGAAAAGGTAACAAAGAGATGATAGAGAAAACCGCCCATTGTTTTTTTGAAAATTCCTGCCAGTTCTTCAATACAACATAAATAGTTGGGGGTAAGAGTAGAAGCGCCAGGTCATGTCGAACGCAAATAACCAAACCAAATAGAAACAGTATGATTTGAATGCGTCTCTCTACACTTATCTGTCTAAAATGATTGGTATTGTCCGATTCAAACAATCCAACATAGTTCAAAATATAAGTTGCAATAATCAGGTAGGCGAGAACGTTTTCCAGTCCAGAACTTGTGTAATCGAAAAAACCCGTTGAGGACGAAAACAATAAAATTGAAATGAGAAGGATCATATCGTTCTTGTGAACGGCTCTTAATACAAAGAGGGTGGATAACCATAAAATAAGGGAAACGACGATCACATTGAGATAGAGATCATGTGAAAATATTCGAGCTAAAGCCAAGACAACAAACCACAGTGGGCTTGTGAAAACCTGAACCCGTTCATGAGGGTTCCATATTGGACCGTTTCCTGAAAACAGTTGCTCAATGCTTCTAAACACTATGTAGGAATCTTCACCGACCCAGGCATTTTTAAGGAATACGAAGATGGCGATAGCCAACGATAGCAGGAATAGGAGAGTGGGTTTCCTGAACAATGCCCACTTGAAAACCCATGCGCCACGCATGACTTCATTCTAACTTTTAAACCCCTTTGCCTGGCAGACTCCAAGCCTTCAACGGCCAAGAATGGGTGCTCCGCACAGTGCGGGGTGGTGGCTGAGGTGTGTCGTGGGACCCACAGGGCGAAGGGTCAGGCTAGAATGTGAAAAGGGGACAGAAGTTGTTTCTGGAAGGAAAACATGGTGCCGGAGAGGGAAGTCGAACCCCCACGAGAGTCACCCCCCGCCAGATTTTGAGTCTGAGCTCAATTCAATCGATTTGTGACGAAAAGCTAATATTTATCAATCAGTTCCCGGATTTTTCGCCAATCCAAATAAGTGAAAGATGACGAAAGATTGAGGTTTGAAGCGGGCGAAAAACGGGCGGCGGGCACAAACCGCTTCCTTGTCATGTCTTGCCTCCTTTTAAAATCGAAAAGCCCAACATGCAACCTGGATTCGTTTTAGGGGGTATCGGTCAATTTCTTGCGAGAGCATAGCCTTGATGATGGGCTGAATTATGATGAGAAAGATCATGAGCAGCTATTGGCAGAAGAATTTTCCTTGGTGGAAAGAAGGAAGAAGAAGAGGAAGAGGATAGGGACCCAGAAGAATTGAGGAGACGTCTTATCGAGCAACACAATCAGCAGAAAAATCTGTAGACAAATCAAAAGTATCCAGAAATCTCCGCTGCACTTCTGGCCTTGTTATGAGACTGAAAGTGTAAGTAGTGTAATCAACCTAGAAACTGAGTCAGGTATCAGACTCGGGTTAACCGGATTGGGGATTAGCAGTACGCACACGATTCTTGGAGGAATGCGCTTGAACCTGGATACAACAATTTCAAAATGCGAGTGTGCTACTTCTCTCTAACCGCTCCGCCAGGCCTGTAGAAGGGCCTTGATCTGGTTCCAAAAAAGGGCGCTCAGGAGCGCGACAGTGAGCAGAGCGGCCAGCAGGGAAACCAGGCCGACACGAGCCCAACGAAACGCGCCGTATCCAGTCTGACGTAGAAAGAGGGTGACCAGGTCGCGGCGTTCCTTGCGTGCCCCTTTGGGCAAGTGGGGCGTGTGGCTGAAGAGGTAGCCGAGCCGTCGCGTCATGTACATGCGGAAATTCACCGCCCAGCCGCACGCCTCCAACAGAGCGCTCATGTCTCGCTTGCGCAGGTTGTTCCAACCCGAAAGTGCACTGAACAGGGCCACCACCAGCACCAGGCTCACCAAGGCAATGCCGGCTTTCAGAAAGCTGATCTGCGAAAGTGTCCTGAGCAGGTAGACCAGCGAGGAACCGACGGCAGCGATGGCAATGCCGCCACCCAGCAGCAGGTCGCGCATGCCAGGGCTGGAAGGGGTTGCCGCTCCCGCCGATGGCCCCTGGGCAGGCTGCTGGAGCGACTCGCCTTTTTCCATCTTCGTGGTGATCTCGGTGGTGGCCTTTTCCAGAGACCCGGCCTGGGTGCCTGCAAAGGCTTCAACCTTCTCGGAGAATAGCTTTTTGGCTTTCACAAAAGGCGACTTGATCGCCTCCCACAGGCTGATGGGATTCTCGACCATATCCACCACTCGTGCGTCCCACTCCTTGCCCTGCAGATCATAGAAGATACCGCGCTTGCCAATTTCGAGGGCCCCCTGGCCGCCAGCCGTGAGGGCGGCGGCAATCTCGAAACTCCGCCCCTGCTCCTGGGGCATGGTGATCTCGGCGTACACCAGAAACATCTTGCTGGTCTGGGCGATCTTCTTGTGCTCGGCGCGGTTTCGGACCTTCACTGTAAAGGCAAGTTCGCGGCCGTCAATGATCAGATCGCCTAATTCAAACAGGGCACGGCGACTGGGGTCGTACAGCGCCGAGAAACTTACAAAGTTGTTGGCCAGTTCCAGGAGCCAGCGCTGGTACAGGATGAGCTTTTCCAGGTCAGTCACTTGCTTCACCTCATCCTTCACCGCCAGATCCTCCAGCAGGAGCTGGAGAAGTCTTTTCTGAGCTGGACCATCTAAGTATTCTTTCAGCGTGGTCTCACTCAGCTCACCTACGCCATCCGACGGCTTCTCCGCCTGCCACGCACAATAGGGCTCGAAGATGGTCTTGACCTGCTGCCAGCCGATGCGCGTGAGAGAGTCGTGGGAGTCCGGCTGGGCACGGGCAAGGACCCGGTTTTGTAATTCCTCCATCTGATCCTGGTAGTACGGATTGATGGGCCCCTGCAAGTTCAATACACCTTCAGCATTAGGCCTTTGCAGTGGCGCTTGCGCGAGCTGTCTTTCCATGGCCCCGAGGTCGGAGCCGTCCAGGTTCTGGAGATCTTGTTCACTCAGGCAGATCCGTTCGGCGGTGCGGGCATCGAGCTTTACCAGGTCGCACTGCCAGAAGAACTGTTCGATCTTGGCATCGAGTTCAG
>JAZFTY010000063.1:0-5193 GCA_036446935.1 Acidobacteriota bacterium
GGGAGGCTTGCTTCAGGCCAACCAGGGGGGAGATTGGGTCCGATTTGGACACGATTTGCACAATACCCGGTTTAACTCCGTGGAGGGCCAGCTGGGAAAGAGTAACGTGGGCCGACTGTGGCAGAAATGGCACTTTGAAACGGCGGCCCCTATTCAGACCACTCCAACGGTAGTGGGGGACACCCTCTTTTTCGGGACCATGGCGGGTGATCAGTATGCCCTGGAGGCCGCCACCGGCAAGGAGAAATGGAGATTCTTTGCAGGATACAATCCAGAGCCGGGAGCGGGAAACCAGGGAGTCCGTTCCTCGGCCCAGTATGAGGACGGGAAACTCTACTTTGGGACGGGTCTTGCCAAGGTTCATTGCCTGGATGCCGCGACCGGAGAGGAGCTGTGGCAGGTCCAGGTGGATGACGATCCGATGCGGAATCGGGCACAGATCTTTTGTTCTGTGGCAGTTCACAGGGGCCGAGTCTATGTCGGAACCTCCTCCTCCCAGGCCCAGGCGGTTTGCCTGGATGCGGAGACGGGTCGGATCCGATGGCGGTTTTATGTGGTGGAGAAAAGTCGAGAGGGTGGAGGTTCCATCTGGACCTCACCCGCCATTGATGAGACCGCAAACATTGTTTATTTCGTCACCGGAAGTCTAAAGAGTTACCTGCAGCCGGATCCCATGCTGTTCAGCGAAAGCATGCTGGCCTTTGACGCCGACACGGGCGAAATGCTTTGGCATGACCAGGTCAGAGCTGCCGATACTTTCGACCTCGATTTCAGCTGCCATCCCATGATCTTTGACGCCGTGCATCCGGCTCAGAAAAACGAAGTACGCAAATGCGTCGGAGCAGCCAGCAAGGCGGGTTTCTACTGTTTTAACCGCTATACGGGACAGCGTTACTGGAAGGCCATGTTGACTTCGTCCGGTCCCTCCAGTGGTCCCATACTCAACAGTACGGCCGTGGCCTATAACCGTATTTTCGTGGTATCGAATGCCGCACCGGTGCGCGGAAGGTCTGCAATGTCTGTGACCGCTGCCCTCCATGCCTATACGGGAGACATCATGTGGTGGATAGCCAATCCGGCCCACGTGCGCGGACCTGTGGCTGTGGCCAACGGAGTGTTCTACCAGGGGTTTGATGACGGCACCCTTGAGGCCATTGACGTCAACAGCGGGGAGCGGCTCTTCACACGCAAGCTTCCGGGACTGATCCGGGGTGGAATGGCCATATCCAATGGGACCCTCTACACCAGCACGGGCGACACCCTGGGTTGGCGGCCCGGTGGGGACAAGAAGTATGGAGTTTACGCCTTCAGCCCCGATGGACAATAGGGAGAGAGAAAGAGAGAGGGGTCAGAAATGAATCGACGGAGTTTTTTGAAGGCGACAACCGGGGTGGCGGCCACTCTGGCCAACGGCATGGGTTGGACTCGGAATATGAGGGCTCAGGCAACGAATGAGGAGGAAGTCGTCGAGATCAGTCTCGGTGCCTTCTATCCCATCGGGCGGTGGTACTTCGATCCCATAGGAATTCATATCCAGCCCGGTCAGAGGGTCCGATGGAGCGGCCGAAAATGGGGAGGTTCCGTTACCGCCTTTCATCCTTCCCATGACAACCACGAGCTGCGTATTCCCGAGGGTGCCCGCCCGTTTAATTCAGGAATTTTGATCGAAGGGGATAATCCCAGAGCACGCTTCGAGTGGGTCTTTGAGGTGGAAGGGACCTATGATTACTATAGTCGCCGGCAGGAGCGGCTGGGGGCCGTAGGTCGCATTGTGGTCGGCTCACCCGGTGGTCCTGGAGAGGAGCCCATCGGATACGGAGAAAGCACGGGCAGGGCCCTGATTTACCCGGACGTGCGGGAGGTGTTCTCCTGGTTGAGCTCTGAGAAGATCGTTGAGCAAGGGGTCATTCCCTATCCCATGGAACGGTTTGGCAAGACCTTTCCTGCCCAGGAGTCTCACTTCTAAAGAGAATCAGCTGGTTTGGCCAGTTTTACCCCATGAGATCGAATCTTTGCACTCGGGCTTTCCTTCTTGCCCTGATCTTATCCGGAGTGTGGCCCCGGTTGCTTTCCTCTCCCCAGGATTCGGGCAGCCGTGAACTTGTGGCGGTTCGTGTCCAGGAGCCGCCGGTTCTGGACGGCGTCTTGGACGAAGCCGTCTGGGGAAGCGCCCTCCGCAGCGAACCCTTCAAGCAGAAAGAGCCCACCGAGGGTCAGGATGCTTCCGAGTCCACCTATGTCCGGGTCCTCTACACCGAGAATAGCCTCTTTTTTGGCATCGTTTGCCTCGATTCATCTCCCGCCCAGGTGGTGGCCACGGAGCTGCGAAGGGATGGAGACCTGCGCAAAGACGACAGCATTTGGATTCTCATAGACTCCTTTCACGATCATCGCAACGCCTTCCTTTTTGCCACCAACTCGCTGGGCACTCAATACGACGCCCTCATCATTAACGAAGGGGAAGAAACCAACGTGGGCTGGGATGAGGTTTGGACAGTGGCTTCCCATCAGAATGATGAGGGATGGAGCGTGGAAATTGAAATCCCTTTTGAGATATTGCGGCTGAGTGACCCTGATCAGGGCGCCGGTCTGGAGTTCCAACGCGTCATCCGCCGTAAGAACGAGTTTGTTTTTTGGAACTCATGGGATCGAGACTTTCGATTTGAAGAGGTTTCCCGTGCCGGACATCTGGTGGGACTGGAAGAAATCCAGGTGGCTCACCGAAGGCGCCTGAAAGGCTATCTGCTGGGTGGAGCCGATGAGCCGGGCCGGAGTGGATGGGAGAATCGGTCCACCGCTGGAATCGACGATTTCAAATGGAGACTCACCCCCAGTCTTACGGCTGACCTGACTCTGAACACAGACTTCGGTGAAGTGGAGGTGGACGCCCAGCAGGCCAACTTCACCAGTCCTCGTGATCAGCTCTTTTTCCCGGAGAAGAGAGAGTTCTTTCTGGAGGGAGCTGGTTTTTTTGATTTCAGTGCTCGCCTCAATGAGAACCGGTTCACTACCACGTTTCAGAACTTTTTTAGCCGCCGGATCGGTCTTTCTGAAGACAACCAGAGGATACCCATTCTGGGAGGAGCCAAGCTGACGGGAAGAGTGGGTTCCTTCTCCATCGGTGCTTTGAATATGCAAACCGGGGAGGAAGGGGATCTTGGAGGCGACAACTACAGCGTGCTTCGGGTGCGGCAGGATCTGTTTTCACGCTCCAGCGTAGGAGGTATTTTCACCAACCGCTCGGGCAATGGAACCTATAACCGGACGGCCGGAGTGGATACCCGTCTGATTCTGTTGAACAATCTGGCCCTTGAGGGCTTTTTCATCCGTTCGGCCACTTTCGGGGTGGAAGGAGAGGAAGATGCATACCATGCCAAGGCCTATTGGAGGACCGATTTGTGGGATTTGGGTGCGGGCCATCTGACCCTGGAGCCCGATTTCAATGCGGAGATGGGTTTTGCTGGACGCTTCAGTACTCGCAAGAGCATTGCCGACATCGCCTTTAAACCGCGACCGAACATCAGTTGGCTGCGCCAGATTCAGTTGAGGGCCTTCTACGAATACTTCACCACTGCAGACAATGTGGTGGCACAGAAGGTTGGCCACTTCCCCTTTGTCTTCGAGTTTGAAAACGGCGACAGCTTTCGAGTTGCGCCCCACACCCGGTTCGATCGGCTAACCCGGCCGCTTCACCTGGCGCCGGGAGTCGTCATTCCTCCGGGAGATTACGATGGAGTGAGCTGGTCGTTCACCTACACGGTCAATCCTTCCCGCCCGCTGGCGGGGATGGTCCGCTATGCCTACCAGGGAGACTATTTCGGGGGGACACGGGCCTACTGGCTTTTCAGGCCGCAGTGGAAACCCACCCCTGCTTTGATCGTGGATCTGGACTATGATTTCGAGGATATCCAGTTGCCTCAAGGGCAGTTTTACAGTCATATCGTCAACCTGGGCATCAACTATTCCCTCAGCACACGTCTCAGCACCACTACGGTTTTGCAGTACAACAGCCTGGAGCAAATCAAGGGGATCCATTTCCGGTTGAATTATATTTATCGGCCGGGAGATGATCTCTTTATCGTCTATCGGGATGTGCGCAACCAGCTGAATCCTGAATTCAGCGACCGGGCCATACTGGTCAAGTTCACCCGTTCCTTTGATTTCTAGCCCGGACTATGGATAGGTTCTCGTCGCGAAGCGGCGAAAGCGCCGGCCTGACAAGGAGCGCGACCGAGGTCCCCGCAAGCGTACTGTAGGGTACGCTGAGGAGGCCGACGGAGTGGGCACCCGCTTTGCGGGTCGCACAGTCAGGCCGTGTGATTTCGGCGATGCAGTAGAGAATTTATGCATAGTTCGGGCTAGGGCCTCGTGCGGTCAGACTGCCGCTCTCCCCGCTCTCCGAATTGCCGAATATTTTGCTCCAGCAATACAACAGGATCGAGAACCCTGCCATTTTTAATGACCCGGTGAATGTTTCGTGTATGGCGGATATCTTCGAGGGGATTGGCGTCAAGGATGACCAGGTCTGCATATTTCCCGGTTTCCACACTCCCCAGTTCCTTGTCCTGGTGAAGGATCCTGGCATTGTTCAAGGTGGCGGCCTGGATCGCTTTCATCGGTGTAATTCCGGCTTGAACAAAAAGCTCCAACTCCTGGTGCAGGCTCCAGCCCGGCAGGGTGGCACCGTTGGGAGAGTCGGTTCCTGCAATGAGGAGTCCTCCTGAGAGCTCAAATCTTCGGGTGAATTCCTTCATTCGAAGCAGGGTGTTCACCCACTCCCGGCGTTCTTCTTCTCCGAAGCTGGCCAGGGTGTTGGGTTCACCTTCGAGAATGTATCGAAGAGCAGGATTGGCGGCGAGATCTTCAGGGGTACGCTCATGTCGAGCGATGTTCACCAGCGTGGGAGCAAAGTAAACATTTCTCCGGACCATGGACTGGATCAAAGCATCAGCTTTGTCGCTATCGAAGTTTCGATGCATGCGACCATACCAGTAGCGGAACAAGTGGTCCCGAATCGAGGGGTCAAAGTCAGAAGGAACCTCGACCGCTTCTCCCATCGAATCTTCCAGAACTCCATATCCATGTTCGATGCCGTCCAGTCCCGCCTCGATGGCCAAAAACGCTCCGGGGGCCCGACCATCAACCGTGGACCCGTGTGCCCGTAGACCAGTAATCCGTGGGCATGGGCCACCT
>JAZFTY010000064.1:0-8515 GCA_036446935.1 Acidobacteriota bacterium
TCCTGGACGATTTTAATCATGTGGCGGGTCTGCTCTTTCTGTTCGGTGTCCTTTGCGAAATCCGGCCGTTCGTGACAAAACTCGCAGTCCACACCCAACCCGGCGTTGAAGGCCCGCATAATGGGACGCAGATCTTCTGCCTTCTCCACCTCTAAAATCTGAAGGTTGGTGGCAGGTTTGTCAAAAGCGGTCCCTCGTCGCCGATCTTCCTCACTCGTACTTTGCTGAGCCTCCTGATTCCCGCCACAGGAGATCCCCAGACCTATGAGCAGAACAAAGCCAACGACTGGTGGTGCGAATTTTGATTTCTGATTCACCTTAGTGCCTCCCCTTGATGCCAGATTGGTGACCCGGTCCGCTCCCGACAGCATGGGGATATTAAGGACACAGGTGAGGTAATTACAAATCAAAAAGAGTCACCTGGATGATCGGGACAACCCACTTCCAGATCCTGATTGCCCCGACCTTCTCAGGTGCTCGCCTCAAGGATGGCCGTATATTCGCGAGGCCCTTACCCTTCGTTGGGAAAGTCCATATCAGCAAGATAGGAGGTGACGGCCACCCAGTGCTCGTCCACCTGCCAACTGTCCCGGTCCATTTGGTCCTCTGGGCTTAGCGCCGACACGGGTGCAACTTGCTGAGGACTGGTGTAGGTGGGACTCGGAACGGGAGTCGATCTCACCTGAAAGGACCTGTTCCACCAAGAAACCCTCTGTGTTTGCTGACTTCTAAGTTGTTTCATCTTCAAAATCCTCCTTCTATGCCCTCTATCGTGTCCGACAGCACTAGGTAAAATCAAAAACAGTCGGACACTGATATAAATCGGCGGAAAAGTGATATTTTCGTTTGATAAAACTGATATGAGCCACTACTCTAGCTATGGAGACACAGCAATGGGCAGAAAGAAATCTGAGAAGATACCTCCATATATCTCCTACCGGACATTCAACAACTTCCTGTCCGATTTACGCAGCCGTGGCATCCCTTCCCGGGTTGACCGGAGCGTCATGTCTCACAAGTCGGGAACCGTGCAGTCTCAGCTTCTTCTGGCCCTTCACTACCTGGGCCTGGTGAAGGCCTCTGGCCATCCCACACAAAGACTCTCCAGGCTGGTAGAGGCTGAGGGCGCTGAGAGAAGAGAGGCGGTGCGAGAGATGATCCAAAGCTCCTACGATTTTGCCTTTGATCGGAGCTTTAGTTTAAAGACTGCTACCTCCAACCAGGCCCAGGAAGTCTTTGAAAGGACGGGAGCTTCCGGCGAGACCGTGCGCAGGTGTATCGCCTTCTTCCTAGCCGCCGCCAAAGATGGTGGAATCCCCGTATCGCCCTACATCAAGCCCCACGGAAGAAGGAGATCGGCATCCCGAAAGAAGGGAGGGTCCCATCAAAAGCTTCCGGAAGCCGCCCCTTCCCAGCTACCCGCTTCGAATCAGGGAGACGAATCCAGGGAAGTCCATCTAAGAAGCGGTGGGACTCTGAGGCTTGAACTCTCCATCGATCTCTTTGACCTGGATCAAAGGGATCGGGACTTCGTCTTTACATTGATCGATCAGCTCAAGGAATATGAGGGCGAAACCCAGGGCTCTGACTAAAGGTGCAAAACCTTATGCACCCTTATACATAGACATAATACATTTCTTTTAAAGCTATTTATGACTATTCATCTAATGTTTTACAACATATTATATGCAAAGGGGACTTTCCGGTGAAATGGCCAGCCGTCTCACTCTTTCGAGGCTTCCCTGCCCTTAACGAGCCGGGGTTATGCATAAATCGTCTACTGCAGCGCCGCAATCATCCACGCTGACTGCGTTGTAGTTCCTTGGGCTCCTCGGCGTACTCCATGAGTACGCCTGCGGGGCCCTTCGTCCCACGCCTGGTCATCGCGGCGCCTGCGGCACTTCGTCACGAAAATCTATGCATAATCCCGGCTCCACTCTTGAAAAAGTCAGAATTGTCATTTTCGAAAAACTCCACTATTCTAGCCCTAACCGGATGGAGGGGGTCCCATGTCGTTTCTAGGAAAATCTTTTGCGTTATTGGTGCTTTTTAGCCTCGGGGTGTCGGTCGGAATCTATTCGCCTTTTTCGGGGTCGGACACAGATGCCCAGCTCTCGGCAGAGAGTCAGGACGTTCAATTTCCACCCCGCGGTGGCACCCTGGCCCTGGATGGCCGAAGAAGATTTATTTATCTCCCCCTGAATAATCCTGGGGTGGTGCCTGTATCGCTGGCTTCTCATATGAAGCCAGAGGATCTTATTGCAGGTGTGTCCGTCGATGGGAAGGCACGAGCCTATCCCTTATGGATTCTGGTGGCCTACCATGTGGTCAATGACACCCTCGACGGTGCTCCCATCATGCTCGCATTTTGCGAGATCTGCAGCGGAGCCTCCTCCTTTCGTCCCGTAGTGGAGGGGTTTGAAGACAATTCCCTGAGTTTTCAGATTCATGGGATCGCCAGAGGGACATTCACCGTTTATGACTATCAAACCCAAACCGTCTGGTCTCCTTTTACGGGGCGAACCCTTGAAGGAAAGCTGAATCCGGCGCGCATGGATCGAATTCCTCTGATTGTCGAACCCTGGGGAGACTGGGTGAAGCGCTTCCCGGATACCGACGTCGTGTTCGCCAGCACCAAATTCAAGGAGCGGGAGCATGGGCGAGGAGAGAATAACCTGATCGGAGCGGAATACATTCCCGAAGGCTTCGCCAACGTCGCCAACATGGATGACGTTCGTTTGGCGCGCAACGCTCTGGTCTTTGGTGTGACCAACCTGAAAGGAGACCAATCGATCGCCTTCCCTCTGGATCTTCTCGAGAAACATGAAGACGTTTTAAAATACCGATTCGCCGATGAAGTTTACCTGCTCAAGAAAATTGGCGAGTTTGGGGTGGTGGCCCTTCGTTTGGACGAAGATCAGGAAGAACGAAACTATCAGCAGGTCGGCGATAGTCCCTTCCGACTTGGGGACGAGTCAGGTGGTCTGTGGAATGAATTCGGCAAAGCCGTCAATGAGACAGGGGAGCAACGCGATCTTGCCGTAGCCGATGGTTACTTCACCGAATGGTACGAGTGGGTGAGCGGCTACCCCGAATCCGAGATTGCCGACAGTCCTTAACCGCTAATTCTTCTCATCCTCGAAACGGCTGGACCAGTGGCTTCCGTCGCAAAACGGTTTGTTTTTTGAGGCTCCGCAGCGACACAGGGTGAAGTGTTCCGTTGAGGCCCCTTCTTCCCTACCCACATCAACCAGCTCAGGGCCACCGGTAACCAGGTAGGGCCCGTTTTTGGATACCGTAACTGCAGGCTCCCGATCCTGGTCTCGTTGCTCTTCACCGTCGACGGAATAACTGAGCGCCCCGGAAGGACAGCTCTTGACGATGGCAATGATTTCTTCGGCCGGGGCTGCATCCGGGTCAATCCAGGGCTCGTGCTCCAGCTGAAAGACTGCGGAAAGTCCATTGCTGCACAGGCCGGCGTGGGCGCAGATCCCACGATTATCGTGTAGGGTGACGGCCTTACCCATGTAGTCGTGCCTCCGGTCCCCAGTCCGTCCTTCCTCCTTTTTGTCGGAAAAACCGATCTTGGCGTGAGTCCCATCACAGAAGGGCTTCTTCTTCGAGCCTCCGCAACGGCAAAGGGCAAGAGTGGGTTGAGTCTCGAGCTGTTCGCCCTTGGAGTTTTGAAGGGTCTGCAGATCCTTCACCATGTAGGGCCCGTTGGGAGAAGGGATAATGCTTGGTTTGGTTGAACTCATGGTACGACCTCCTGGCTTTTGAAAGGGAGTAATCCCCATTCTATCCGATATGCTCTCAATTGTGACCAGTGAATCGTGGAGGCGAGGAACGTCACGGAGGGCGCCGGGCGACAGTGTGGGCATTCAACAGGATTAGTGTCATTCTTCCTCTCGCCTTACCGTGGGAAGTTTTGCCGCCTCCCAGGCAGCTATGCCACCGATCAAATCCGTGTGATTCTCTCGTTCATGAATGGCCAAAAGGCTTGCCGCAATCGAAGAACGATAACCGCTGACACAGTAGACCATGACCCTTTGTGTGGTTGGCACCTCACCGATTCGTGCTTGCAATTCGTTTACGGGAATGTTGATGCTCCCCTCGATCCTCTTGTCCTGCCATTCTTGCTCTCCTCGAACATCGAGGACAGCGGGCGGTTCCGATGAACGCAGCTGTTCAGCTAGTGTCGTGGCAGTGATTCGAACCGTCTGCCGTATGAGATCAGGACGTTCTTCCAGAGCCAGCATTCCACCTTCAAGGTAACCCGCTACATGGTCAAAACCAATACGCCCTAGCCTCATTGCTGCCTCTTCCTCACGGCCCAAGTCGGCGATAAGGACAATGGGCTTCTGCTGGTCTAGAAGAGTTCCGGCCCAGGTGGCGTAAGTTCCACCCAGTCCTATGTTAATGGCGTCCTCAAAGTGGGCACCGGCAAAGTCTGCCGGGTCGCGCACGTCAAGAAGTTGTCCACCTTTCTCCTTTAACCGAAAAACCTCCTCAAGAGTGAGAGCTTTCAGGCTTTTCTCGAGCGTTTTCTCAAGGGTTGGGCGCTCTTTTGTGTTCAGGATGGCAGCATACGTGAAGTAGGCCGGTGCCTCGGACTGGTCAGCAGTAACAATTTCGACAAACTCTTCTGGGTTCATGGGCTGCAAGGCGTAGTTGTGTTGACGCTGGATACCGATAGTGGAAACCGTGTCCTGGCTCAGATTCTTGCCACACATAGAACCTGCACCATGTGCTGGATACAACAGAGTTTCATCAGGCAAAGTCAGCAACTTCTGATGCAGTGAATCGTAAAGCATGCCTCCGAGTTCCGTGGCTGACCAGCCAAGCGAGGCCCTCAGATCGGGTCGACCCACGTCACCGATAAAGAGGGTGTCTCCTGTTAGAACTGCATAGGGATCACGTTCGCTCTTTTCCAAATCGTACACGAGAATCGATATCGACTCGGGCGAGTGGCCCGGTGTCTCGAGAACTTTGATACATACCTGGCCAAACTCCAATGCATCACCGTCCCCCATGGGAGTAAACTCATATTCCGCCTTGGCCCGGGAGCCCAGGTGGATCTGAGCTCCTACACGATCTCTTAGTTCCACATGGCCAGCCAGAAAGTCAGCGTGAAAGTGGGTTAGGAAAACGTGCCGAATCCGGAGGCTGTTGTGTTGGGCATAATCCAGGTACTGATCGACATCACGCTGCGGATCCACAATCACAGCTGTGTGGCTCTCCTCGTCTCCTATCAGATAGGAGGCGTGAGAAAGGCACCCCAGGTAAAACTGCTTGAGTATCATGTCACAGGACCATTGGGACTTCTAAGCTGAGTTCGAGGCTTTCCCAGATGTTCAACCTATAGGAAGTTGAAGGCAAGTAGCATCTGACTCACCAAGGAATCCCTGCTCTGCCTGCACCCGTCGCAGCAGGTCTGCGAAGCGTGGTTGTCTCGGCCGGTAGTTCGCGGGCTGTGAACTACTTCGGCTGAGGTACGATCCGGATATAAGGCAAGGGCTGCTGCCAGCCGCCTGGGTACTTAGCCTTGGCGTCCTCGTCGGATACCGATGGAAGGATGATAACGTCCCCGCCCTGTTTCCAGTTGGCCGGGGTCGCGACCTGCTCCTTGGCCGTCAGTTGGCAGGAGTCCAAAAGACGTAAGATCTCAACAAAATTGCGGCCCGTACTCATCGGATAGGTGAGCGTCGCCTTAATCTTCTTGTCGGGGCCGATCACGAACAGCGAACGGGCCGTGGCATTGTCGGCCGCCGTTCGTCCCTCGCAGGTGTCGCCCGCCTCATCCGATAACATGTCGTAGAGCTTGACCACTTTTAGCTCGGGATCCCCGACCAACGGGTAGTTCAGGGCGTGGCCCTGGGAGGCCTCGACGTCCGCTGACCAGGCTTTGTGATCGCTGACCCCATCCACACTGATGCCCATGATTTTGCAGTTGCGCTTTTCGAACTCGTCCTTGAGACCGGCTACTGCGCCGAGTTCGGTTGTGCAGACCGGAGTGAAGTCTTTCGGATGGGAAAACAGGATCGCCCATCCGTCCCCAATCCACTCGTGAAAATCGATGGTTCCCTCTGTCGTTTCGGCAACAAAATTTGGCGCTTCGTTGTTTATTCGCAATGTCATCATATCCTCCCTTTAAATTGTATCTTTACGTTCTTGACTACCTCTCACGGTTCCATGCAGTTCCTCCCAATGTTAAATCCTGGGTGCCGTAAAAGCAATGAGAATTGCCCTCTATTTTGGATGGAGCTGGATTGAGTTCCCCGCCTCTCACCACTCTAAGTGGTTGCAGTCGAGTAGTGATGGGGAGCCTGATCTAACTACCATTCACCACTTACAAACCCTCATTCGCGATTTCTTGAGGGGTTGACAAACTGACTGCCATCAAAGATTCTTAGACCATTATGAAATTCATCCACCTATTCTCAGTGTTTTCCGTCAGCATGATACTCGCCATATCGCCTGTCTCAGCCGATACCAAGGACCAAGAGGAACGCCTCGACAACTGCAGCAGGGTGTTGAAGGAAATCTTGAACATTCCCGATGGTATCCCTCAAGGCCTGTTGGATAAGGCGGAATGTCTCGTCGCCTTCCCCTCGGTCAAAAAATTTGCCTTGGGCTTCGGGGCCAGCTATGGCAAAGGGGCGATGGTGTGTCGTTCGGGAGAGGATTTCAAAGGACCCTGGGGTCCACCTGCGATGTACCGTCTCGAGGGGGCCAGCATCGGCTTTCAATTGGGCGGTTCAGCCACAGATTTCCTGCTGCTGATCATGAATGAGAAGGGTGCCGATTCCCTGCTCAGCAGTAAAGTCAAGCTCGGTGCGGACGCCATAGTCGCGGCCGGTCCCAAAGGCCGTGCCAGTGAAGCAGCCACCGACGCCTATATGGGGGCTGAAATTCTGAGCTACTCCCGTTCCAAAGGGCTCTTTGCCGGGGTTTCCCTGAAAGGCTCCACGCTTCGCCAGGATAGTGGCGCCAACGAGGATCTCTACGGCCAGAAAATTTCCGCTCGGGAGATTGTGCTGGAGCAAAAAGTCTCTGTCCCTTCGGCGGGTAAGTCCCTGATTGACCTGCTGCAGGAAAAATCACCCGAAAACCTCTCCCAGTAGGCGCCAATGGGAAGACCAGCTTGAAAGCAGCTCTGATCAATGCTGTTTTGGTCGGTTCGGGAGGTTTCCTGGGGTGCTCTCGCCCGCTACGGACGTAGCGGACTGGTGCATCGGCAAGTCCCTCTCACCACCTTCCCCTACGGAACGCTGGTGGTCAACCTCATGGGTTGCTTCGCGATCGGAGTGGTAACAGGACTCGCTGAATCCCGGCAGCTTTTCGGGCCGGAACTTCGTACGTTCGCTCTCATCGGGATCCTCGGCGGCTTCACGACCTTTTCGACATTTGGCAGCGAGACCTTCGCAATGATCCGGGGCGAAGAATACCTAGGGGCGGCTGCGAACGTCGGAGTGCATGTCATCGTCAGCCTGGCTTTGGTGTGGTTGGGTTACACGATAGCGACATTGAGGTAGACCCACCATGATTCTTCCCAAGGACGGAAAGCTTCTCCGCATCTTCATAGGGGAGAGCGACAAGTACAAGGGGCAGCCGCTCTATGAGTGGATCGTCCTTAAAGCCCGCGATCGCGGAATGGCGGGGGCCACAGTGCTTCGTGGCCTCGAGGGTTTCGGCGCCCATAGCCGGCTGCATACCGCAAAGATCCTTCGGCTCTCAAGCGATCTCCCTATCGTGGTCGAGATCGTCGATACCGAGAATAAGATCGAGTCGTTCCTTCCACTGATCGACGACGCTATTGGAGAGGGCCTGGCCACCGTAGAGAGAGTCGAGGTCCGCTTTTACAGATCGGGAAGCCTCCAGGGATTGACTCGTGTGCCCAATGAGGATGGGTGATCTTCGATCTCTGTCTGATCACCGTTCATTCCCTTCACCATGCACAAATCACCCTTTCTATACCTGGTACTTTTACGAGTTGCGCTAGCACGAAAAACAGACGACAATCACAAGGGTGAGTAAACCTAACACGGGAAGATTGATGCACATGTACCCAAACCATCGGATTTTCGCGGTGACTCTCCTTACTCTGTTGATCGGTTGGACATGTATGGCCCAAGCTTGGGCTCAGGGCGTTTGGAACAGGCAAAATAGCCAAACCACAACGGATTTGACCTCGGTTTATTTCGTTGATGCCAATACCGGCTGGATCGCGGGCGGAAATGGCACGATTCTGCACACTACAGACGGTGGTTTGCTCTGGCGAACCCAAAATGTCCCCACCACCGTCGACCTGGAATCCATTTCTTTCGCCAACGCCAACCAGGGCTGGGCGGTCGGCGACAACGGCGTCATATTGCATACCGAAAATGGGGGCATTACCTGGAGCCTGCAAACCAGCGGACTACTAACCGATCTGAAGTCGGTCTTTTTTATCGACGCTACCACAGGCTGGGTCGCAGGCAGTGGGGGAAAGCTCCTAAAAACCACTAGTGGCGGC
>JAZFTY010000065.1:0-2326 GCA_036446935.1 Acidobacteriota bacterium
TACCACTACCTCCAGCAGCTACTCGAGCGTTTGTGGGCCAAGTACAAAGCAGCCGTCGGGATATGCTCCAATAGGGAGCGGCAGCGATATTTCGCGGGTGTGTTGGAGGGGTTTTACCGGAAGCTCGATGAGCAGGAAAGCACACTCCAGGAGTCGTATGCACTGGTGTGGAAAGGGGATCCCAAGTTACAAGCGTTTTACCGGTATCTGAATCCAAGTGTGCGGACTCGATACTGGGGTGGGGTTTGCCAAACGCAGGTCTATCGGGACGGGCTCAGGGAGGGAAGGCGGGTGACTATCCAACAACCGATTGCCGGGCCCACGACCAACTTCGGAGCATATTTGACGGAGTGAGAAAAGTCCCCTTCGTGGCGTTTCCAAATACTTCTCCTCAAGACCTCTCTTCAAGACCTCTCTTCCCCTGGGTCAAAAGAGAGTTTGACTTTCAGGCAACACCCTAACTGAAAGTTTTAAAAGGGCTGCGTAAAGTCCGTACGCATACATGGGCCCCGGGGGGTACCCCCCAGACAATGTTGTGACGGTAGTGACGCTACTGTTTTAGCTCTTTCAGCACATTTAAAGCGAGCCAGCCACTGTGCGGGTCTTGGGTGAACTGCGACGCTTTCATCAGAACATGATGAGCCCCGCCTTGTGATCACCATCACAAAGAAATCTCGAGCTGATCAAATAGACTTGCTCCCCAAGAAGGAGCATGCCAACATGTGGGAAAAAGCAAAAGATGAGAATTTTGAGCCCGAATCTCCACCCTTTGGGCAATATCCTAAACAAAAGAGACGATGATGGGAGAGAGGAATCTGAGCGATGACCGCCGCGAGAGGGTAAGGGGGGACGAGAGTGTCTCCGTGCCTACCTTTGGTGAGAGACTCAGGCGGGAACGTGAAAGCCGCAACATCACACTCCAAGAGATGTCCGAGTCGACCAGGATCCCCCAGCACTGCTTCAAGTTGCTTGAGGACGACGATTTCGCGAATCTCCCTGGCGGTCTGTACAACAAAGGTTACATCCGGGCCTACGCGCAGTTCATCGGTCTGGATCCCGAGCCCTTGCTCAAGGCCTATGCGCTTGCACAGCAAGCCCGAGAGCCGGAGGCCTCGGAGCACGATTCGGAGGTGTTACATGCGCTCACGTCGTCGTCCGCGACCTCCGGATGGGACGGGTCGATGGGAACGCGCCTCAGATCGTGGCGGAGAACCTTGCTTCTGGTTCCCTTCGCCGTGATTCTCGTGGGGATCCTGGGGTGGGCCTATTTCCGGGGCGGCCCGCGGGGCGGCCCGCGGGGCGGCCTACTGGAAGCCACGATTAGTACGAAGATTCCGGCCCCTGCCTTCGAGCTGGAGCCCTCCGAAGATCGAGGCGAAGCTCGTCAACCGGAGGCAGGCTCAACGGTGCATGAGTTGAGGGCATTCCTCCAGCCAACAAAGGGCGAGTCCATGATCGCGGTCGAGGGTGAGGGGAGACTATCGATTGCGGAGTTCGGTGTGGGAACACGCATCGTCCATCATCAACTCGAGAACCAGGCCGAGAATTTCGAAGAAGGCACCGAGGTTTGGTTTTGGACACGGGTGCTTGGCGGAGAAGCCGGAGAACCCATCCGGCACATTTGGTTTCACGAAAACCGAGAGGTGGATTCAGTCGAGCTGATCCTTGGAGGTCCTCACTGGCGTACCCAAAGCCGCATAACCCTGCACTCGGGCTCCGCGGGACGGTGGGCGGCAGAGGCGCGCAACTCGGCCGGACTCGTCATGGCCAGGCAGGAGTTTACTTCCGTGAAGACCGACTCCATCAGCGGCGCGACCGAAGACAGTCGTTGAGCCGCCACCATCAGCCCAAAGACCTCATCAAGAGCCGGAAACTGGCAGGAGTAGGCATCCCACTGAATGGAAGTAGCTCAGATGTCGCCATAAGGCAAGTTTTGACTCTCAGTCAATACTTCCCCTGACAGATTGAAAAGGGCTGCGTGCAGTCAATGCGCGTGCATGGGCCCCCAAGTGTACCCCCCAGACAATGATCGGGGGAAATGGCCATTCCCACTGATGAGTCTCTTCCCACACCGTATGGATCGTTCCATCAGGGGATTCCCATTGCCTTCATCCTCCGTTCTTGCAAAACGGTGGCAGCGGAAATCCGCATCACAAGCAAATCTCGCACTAATCAACTAGACTTGAGCTCTGCAGGAACAGTATGTGGAAAAAAACAAAAGATGAGAATCCCAAACCCAAATCCCCACCCCTTGGGAAAAGTCCTATAGAACCATTGAAAGAACACGCGGTCATTGGGCCTTCCATCAGCATCAAGGGTGAACTCT
>JAZFTY010000066.1:0-3268 GCA_036446935.1 Acidobacteriota bacterium
GAAGCTCAAAATGCGGCTCCAGCCTGGAGAGAAAGGTGCCGAAGTCAAAATCCTTGAGATTTCGAATGCCCCGGTGGGTGGGCAGAACCCTTACACCGGGGCCCTCCATGTCAAAAAGAGCGATCATTCGCTTGTCAAAACTCTCCTCAGCTGCTGCTTCCCAGCCCTTTTCCTGACATTCCTGAAAGTAGAGCTGAGCGCTCCTGAAGCGATGATGACCATCGGCAATGTAAAAGGGAAGACCGTTTAAGGTCTTCATGATTTGTTGTTGAGGACCTTGTGCAGACAGCTGCCAGAGGCGGTGCGAAACCTGATAGTCGTCCACCAGTTCGGTCACTGGCGTGTTGTTCTGTTTGAATTCAGAAAGAAGCTGTTCGACTCCTCTGGAGGGATCGGAATAGAGCATAAAAATCAGACCTTCGTTGGATTCTGTGGAGCGCATCAGATTGAGGCGGTCCTCGAGTTGCTCATCCAGAACTCGTTCATGCCCCTTCACCGAGGCAGAACCGGCCTTCAGAGAGACCAGTCCGATCAATCCCATCCGCGAGAGAGTTTGGCCCTCAAACTCGAATCTTTGCTCGTAGGGGTAAAACGAGGGCGAGTCGTCCTGTGTCAAGACGCCGTCTTGCATCCATTGTCGTAAGTTCAATCCGGCATCCTGGTGATCACGATTCTTGATGATGTGAACCATGTTTTGGGGATGGCGCTCAAGATACTCCCGGTACATCTCCGGAGAGATCTTGTCGTAGGGTTGGGTGACGACTTCACCGATCTCAGGGATCTTGTCTGCACTATACCGATAGCCGCGAAACGGAACTACTTGAGCCATGGGACCTCATTTTATGGGAGAAACGCGTGATTTGCTATACTCCGGAGAGTCCGAATCATACCCCAGAAGCCTTATTTTGTTCTGAAAAAACTGTGAGCAAGTATCTGTCAGGCAAGAAAATCGGTCCGGGACCCATCCAGCCTGACGTGACCCTTACGGAACTGATTGACTCCTCGTTCGAAGCCTACAACGCAGCACGATTGAGAGAGGCGTGCCATTTATTTGTTCAAAAGATGCTGGCCGAGGATGTTACCGTCGGATTCAGTTTGACGGGCGCCCTGACTCCGGCTGGATTGGGGATGTCCTGTCTTGTTCCTTTAATCGAACGAGGTTTCATCGATTGGATCGTCTCGACGGGTGCGAATCTGTATCACGATGTTCATTTCGGTCTTGGGCTCTCCATGCATCGGGGAGATCCTCAAGTGAGCGATGTGCGACTTCGCCAGGAGGGAGTGGTTCGGATTTACGATATTTTCTTCGACTACGAGGTGTTACTTTCCACAGACCGGTTTTTCAGAGAATTGATTCGAGCTCCTGAATTTCAGAAGGGAATGAGTACCGCTGAGTTTCATTACAAGATCGGGAAATATGTGGCCGAGAGAGAGCGGGTCCTGGATACGGAAGGCAAGTCCTTGCTGGCTTCCGCCTATCGGCACCAGGTGCCTGTTTATACTTCTTCACCGGGCGACAGCTCCATAGGGATGAATATTGCTGCTGAAGCTCTGCGAGGAAACCAACTGCATTTCGATGTCTCACGCGACGTCAACGAGACGGCGGCCATTGTTCTGGCAGCCAAAAGGTCTGGGGGCAAGAGTGCTGTCTTGATCCTGGGAGGAGGGTCTCCCAAGAACTTTATCCTGCAGACAGAGCCCCAGATACAGGAAGTCCTGGGGATCGAGGAAAAGGGTCACGATTACTATCTACAAGTGACGGATGCCCGTCCGGATAGCGGCGGATTGTCAGGTGCGACGCCTGCAGAGGCGGTGACCTGGGGAAAAGTGGATGCCGACGGTTTGTCCGATGCCGTCGTATGTTACCTCGATTCCACGATTGCACTGCCCCTCCTGACTGCCTACGCTCTGGCAAACCACCCTGGGCGTCCACCCAAGAACTTGTATGAACGCCTACCCGGGATGATGCAGGATTTGGAGGAGGAAGCAGCAAGGGTAGGGAGATGAAGATGGGTATGGATTTGGAGGGTAAAAGAGCAGTGGTCACGGGAAGCACAAAAGGTATCGGATTGGCCATCGCTCAGTCTCTTGTCTCAGAGGGCGCAAAAGTGGTGATCAGTTCGCGCCACCAGGATGATGTTCAGGACACTCTCGAGAGTTTCAATCCATCAGCCCGGGACAAGGTCAGTGGCAAGGTGTGTGATGTGCGAGAGGCCAATCAAGTCCGCGACCTGATTCAGCATTGTGTGGAGACATTTGGTGGAATCGATATCCAGGTCAACAACGCAGGGATCGGAATCTTTCGGACCGTTGAGGAGATGTCGCTTCAAGAATGGCGGGACACGCTGGCCACCAATCTTGACGGTGTTTTCTACGGCTGTCACTTCGCCATCCCTGAGATGAAGAAGAATGGAGGAGGATTCATCATTAATGTGGGGAGTCTGGCCGGGGTCAATGCCTTTCCTCAAGGAGCCGCTTACAACGCTTCCAAGTTTGGTCTGGTGGGGTTCAGCGAGGCACTTATGCAAGAGGTTCGATACGACGACATTCGTGTCGCCAACATCATGCCAGGCAGTGTCGCCACTGAATTCAGCCGTACCCAGGACAAGAGTTCCTGGAAGCTCTCCGCTGCGGATGTGGCGGAGGTCGTCCTTGAAACTCTCAAGCGGCATCCTCGATGTCTGACCAGCCGGATTGAGATGCGGCCTTCCAAGCCGTTGAAGAAATAGCCAGGGAGAAGAAATCAGGAATTCAAACTCTGACCGTAGGGAAATCTGGGCCTGGGCATTTTACGATTTCGCCAACTCCGCCTACGCCACAGCATTGGCCGGAGTCATTTTCAACGTTTATTTTGTTCAGGTGATCGTCGGGCCCGAGGGGGTCCCCTTCCTGGGCGGCCGGGTGAGTGCCACGGCCATCTGGGGATATTCCGTTTCTGCTTCGATGTTGATGGTGGCGGTGACAGCACCCGTTTTGGGTGCTATTGCCGACTACACGGCCTCAAAGAAACGGTTTCTTTTCGTGTTTTGCTATGCGGGAGTACTGGCAACTTGCTTTCTCTTCCTGGCCGGCCCTGGAGACATCTGGTGGGCCGTTTCTTTCTACATTCTCTCCAACATGGGAATGGAATGGAGCCTGACCTTTTACAACGGCTTTCTTCCTGAGATCGCAACTCGCGAGAAGATGGGGAGAATCAGCGGCTTTGGTTGGGCACTTGGGTATGTGGGCGGAGTGTTGTGCCTGCTTCTCAACATGGCCATGATCCAAA
>JAZFTY010000067.1:0-3278 GCA_036446935.1 Acidobacteriota bacterium
GGGTCTTCAATGGCTGGAATGATGTGATGGAGGAATCGGGCAGCCATGCTTCCGTCCACAACCCGGTGATCTGAGGTAATACTCAGATTCATCATCTCGCGTATGACGATTTGACCGTCCTGAACGACAGGCTTCTGAGAAATCTTGTGGATACCGAGAATGGCAACTTCCGGGTAGTTGATAATGGGGGTTGCCATCACTCCCCCCATCGCTCCTAAACTGGTGATGGTGAAGGTTCCGTCCCGCAGATCCTCGAGCTTGGTTTTACCTGCGGAAGCGGCCTTGGAGAGCTGGGCGATTTCCTGTGCAAGCTGAAGGATATCCTTCTTGTCCACCT
The DNA here is from genome assembly GCA_036446935.1 of Acidobacteriota bacterium. Lineage (GTDB taxonomy): Bacteria > Acidobacteriota > UBA6911 > RPQK01 > JADFOI01 > JADFOI01. Next base: position 338 of record JAZFTY010000067.1, read on the forward strand.
GCTTCACAACGGGAACAATCAATCCTTGAGGGGTGTCGGAGGCGATTCCAATGTTGTAGTAGTGCTTGATCCGGATGACTTCCTGTTCCTCATCCAAAGAGGAATTGAGTAGGGGATATTCCTTCAGCCCTGTAACGATAGCTTTCATGATGAAGGGAAGATAGGTCAAACGAATCCCTTGGCCTTTGTCGGACTCCAGAAACCGTTTTCGCAAACGCACCATTTCCGTAGCGTCCACTTCTTCCACATAGGTGAAGTGAGCCGCTGTTCTTCGGGAGATCATCAGGTGATCACCCATTTTCTTGCGAACTCCGCGATAGGGTAGGGTCTCGACTTTTCCAGTTGCAGGTGTGTCTTGGAGCGGTGAGGACTTCGATTGGACCATGCTGCTCTGATGGTTTTCCAGATCTTCCCGGGTCACCTTGCCACCCCGTCCGCTGCCTTGAATCTCGCTGAGGTCGATTCCCATTTGGCGGGCCAGCCTTCGAACCGCCGGCGTGGCCAGTACAGGCTCTTTTGCTGTTCTGCTTTTGTCCCCTGGAGTCGACCGGACCCTCGTTTGACCCGACCGTGTTTTCTTGGACGGAGTGTGAGCGCTGTGGTGTCCTGGCGGCTTGACCCCTTCTTCGGTCTCTTCGATCACCACCAGGGTTGCTCCCACTTCGATCATTTCTCCATCTTTTCCGATCCGTTTGGCGATCTTTCCCTTTACAGGAGAGGGAATTTCCACGGTGGCTTTGTCGGTCATGATCTCCACGATGGGCTGATTCTCATCAATAGACTCACCCTCCTTGACCAGCCAGCGAACGATTTCACCCTCAACGATGCCCTCTCCAATGTCAGGAAACCTGAATTCAAAAGCCATAGCTATTCAAAAATCCATTCCATCTCTCAGTGCTTTCAGGATGCGTGTTTCGTTGGGTAGGTACTCCTGTTCGAAGGTATAGGGGAAAGGAATGTCAAAGCCGGTCACCCGGAAGATGGGTGCCTGGAGATGGAGAAGAGCTCTTTCACTGATGGTGGCCGAAAGCTCCGCCCCGAAGCCACATGTTCTGGGGGCTTCATGGACGATGACTACCCGACTTGTTTTCTTGACCGAAGTGATAATGGTATCGATATCGAAAGGAAGCAGTGTACGCATGTCGATAACCTCGACGGAAATCTGGTCTTCTTCCTCAGCTGTCTCGGCGGCCTCAAGCGCGACCCTCACCATGGCCCCGTAGGTCACCACGGTGATGTCCTCTCCTGCTCGAACCACCTTCGCCTTGCCTAGTTCGATGACGTATTCTTCCTCGGGCACCTCTCCTCGGGCCGCTCGGTAGAGGATCTTGGGTTCCAGAAAGATCACCGGGTTGTCATCCCGGATCGAAGCAATCAGCAGGCCTTTGGCATCGTAAGGATTGGAGGGCATCACGACCTTCAGCCCCGCGGTGTGAATGAAATAGGTTTCCGGACTCTGCGAGTGATAGTGGCCTCCTTTGATTCCGCCGCCGGAGGGAGCGCGAATGACCATGGGACAAGTGAACTGTCCACCAGATCGATAGCGCATTTTAGCGGCTTCGTTGACGATTTGGTCAAAGGCGGGGTAGATGAAGTCAACGAACTGAATCTCCGGTACCGGACGCATTCCGTAAAGGGCCATCCCGATGGCACTCCCGATAATCCCGGCCTCAGCCAGCGGTGTGTCAAAAACCCTATCGGATCCGAATTCCTCGAAGAGCCCCTGAGTAGCGCGGAAGACACCACCGAACTTTCCCACGTCCTCACCCATGATCACGACGCGGTCGTCGCGCTTCATCTCTGCGCGAAGAGCATCATTGACGGCTTGGATGATGTTTATTGTCGGCATGAATTTCGTGTTAGCCGGAATGATGCATCATTCCGGCTGGCGGTCCTGTTGCGCGGAGTCGCGGTCCTGAGAGGCGCGAAGTTCCTCACGCTGTTCTTCCAGGTTCCAGGGTACCGTGTCCAGCACATCCTCGAACATTGTATCCATGGAGGGGGGGCCTATTTTCTCAGCCTTTTTCAGTGCCACTTCAATTTCGTCTTTGATTTGTTCCTCCAAACTGGCATCCTCGGCTTCACTCCAGGCTCCATCGTTGATGAGGTAGGATTTGAAACGAGAAATCGGATCCTTCTTGATCCATTCCTGAACTTCTTTCTCATCCCGGTATACTCGAGGATCGTCTGATGTGGAGTGACCTCCCTGGCGGTAAGTCACCGCCTCAATGAGAGTCGCTCCTTCTCCCCGGCGAGCCCTGTCGGCGGCTTCCCGGGTGACCGAATAGACGGCAAGGATATCGTTGCCGTCCACCTGCACACCTTCAATATTGTAAGCCGCTGCTTTTTCGGCAAGTGTTCGCGAAGCGGTTTGAAACTGCCGTGGAACGGAAATGGCCCACTGGTTGTTCCTACAGAAGAAAATAGTAGACGTCTTGTAAACACCAGCAAAATTCAGGGCCACGTGGAAATCTCCCTCCGAGGTGGCCCCATCGCCAAAATAGACGAGTGCAACGTCCTTGCTGCCCGTCAATCGGGCAGCAAGTCCGATCCCCGTGGCATGGGGAATCTGATTTCCGACCGGACTCGAGATGGACCCGAAACGCAGCTTCCAGGAGGCGTAGTGATTGGGCATCTGCCTGCCCTTGATGGCGTCCTGTTCGTTGCCGAACAATTGGCAGCACAGGTCGAAAAGAGGAAAGCCTCGAAGCAAAGCCGCTCCCAGTTCACGGTAGCAGGGAATGATCCAATCCTTCGATTTCAGAGCAAAGGCACTCCCAATGATGGCGGCTTCCTCACCTAGGGAACCGACGTAAAAGCCTATCCTGCCCTGTCTTTGCAGTGTGATCATCCGCTCATCAACTCGACGATTCAGGAGCATCACACGATACAGGCGGAGAAGATCCTTCCGGTTGATGGAAGGCACCTTCTGTCCCTCCAA
>JAZFTY010000068.1:0-2843 GCA_036446935.1 Acidobacteriota bacterium
ATGGCGACTTCCATGGATTTGGCCATTACGGCCTACTTCGTGCTGGCCGCAGGAATCCTGACCGGCAAATACAATGAGGAAGCTGAGGGTCCCACAAGACTTGGCCCCGACAGTCCTGTGGGCATTTTTGAAATCCCAAAAAAAAAGCTGGAGGTGGCCGCTGAGGTCCTCAAGATTGCCAAAGAGATCAATAAATCTCCCTCACAGGTGGCCTTGAACTGGGTCAGGCAGCGACAAAAGAAACCGGTGATGATCCCCATCCTGGGTGCCCGAACCGAATCCCAGATCAAGGACAACCTGGGGTGTCTGGATTTTGACCTGGAACAGGGCCACCTGGATCACCTCAACGAGCTCGCCAAGCCCCAACTGGGATACCCCTATCAAGTCCTGCAATCGGAAATGTACCGGAAACTCATCTACGGAAATACCTTCGATCTGATCGAGAACCACAGAGAATAATTTCTATTGCCTTTCCCCTCCCCAGACTTTAAAATTGGGGCATCCTACAAACACCTTTTTTGGTGCCCAGCCCATGAGAAAATCGGGCCACCAACCATAAATTCTTAAGGGGGACAAGAATCATGACTCGAAAAACCTATCTGACTTTTTTGGCGAGTCTCTTGCTGGTGGCTTGCCAACCCACGACGACTCCTGAGTCGCAGGATCTCGTGGTCATCGAAGGGGCCACCGTCATCGACGGGGTATCGTCCACACCCATCGAAAATGCGGTGATCGTCATCGACGGCGACACCATCCAGGCCATCGGAAGCTCGGGAAGCGTTGAGGTTCCAGCGGGCGCCCAGACCATCGATGCCACCGGTAAAACGATCATCCCGGGAATCTTCAACCTTCACGCTCACCTGGCCAGAGCCGAAGGGATGGAAACCAACGACCAGTTCTATAACCGGGAACGGATTCAGCGGGACGCCAACCGTTATCTTTATTACGGCATCACCCATATGGTCTCACTGGGCCTTGACCAGGAACCTATGATCGGCTTTCTGGCCGATCAGCGAGCCGGCAGAACCGGTGGGGCGCGGCTTTACTCGGCCGGGTATGGTTTCGCCGCCAAGGATGGGTGGATCCCCAACAACTCGAATTTCAACCGGCCCACTACACCGGATGAGGCCCGCCAACTGGTGCAAGAGCTCGTTCAAAAAAGCCAACCCGATGTGATCAAAATCTGGGTGGACGATCGCCGTGGCGCCCTTCCCAAACTGACTCCTGAGCTGTACGGGGCCATTATTGAGGAAGCCCATAACCAGGGCATCAAGGTGCTGACCCACATGTACTATCTGGAGGACACCAAGGAGTTGATTCGCCGGGGCGTGGATGGACTGGCTCATAGCGTTCGCGACCAGGAGGTCGACGACGAATTTCTACAGTTGGCCAAGGAAAACGGGGTCACTCAAGTCGCAACGCTGGTAGGACACAGTTCCAGTCTCGCTTATGCAGATGGTCCCGATTTTCTGGATGATTCTGGTCTACCGGTTCTGTTTCCGGCTATTGTTCTGGAAACGGTAAGCGGTCAGGAGTATCAGCAGAATCTGGCCAACAGTCCAAACCTGGAAAGTACTCGAGAAGTCTATGCAACTGCGGCGAAGAACCTGGCCAAGATTGCGGCTGCCGGAATACCGATTGCCGTTGGAACCGATTCGGGAGGTCCGGGACGATTTCAAGGCCTGTGGGAGCACCGTGAGATGGAACTGATGGTGAAAGCCGGCCTTACACCCATGCAGGCGATTCAGGCCGCTACCATCAACGGTGCCCGGTTTCTTGGACTTGAAGACCAATACGGCACGCTGGAACCGGGCAAGATCGCCGACTTGATTATCCTCGGTGCCGATCCTCTGGAGGACATCCGAAACACGAGAAACATTGATGAGGTGTGGATGAACGGTGAACGGGTCAACCGTGCTGAACTGCCCATCTCCACGGCTCCCCCAACCGCTCAGGAACGCGAAACAAGCTAAACTGGAAAATAGAGGTGAGAGATGCCACAGAAAATAGGTCTTCCCATCCTGGCGGCACTGCTAATCGCATCCTGCGGTGGGGCGCAAGACGTCAGTTCGTCAGATTTTATTGCCGCCGTCAGTGACGGCCAGACCGAAAGAGTCGAGTCGCTGCTGAGCGCGGGCGCGGTGGTCAATGAGACCGATGATGAGGGGATGACTCCGCTCATGCATGCCGTGTTGAACGATCACCCGGAAACGGTGCAGCTCTTGCTTCAAGCGGGTGCCGACGTGAACGCCAAGGACCGGGATGACTGGACGGCACTGATGTTCGCGGCGTTCGTCGGTGAGACAGAAACGGTGAAGGCCTTGCTGGAGGCGAGCGCCCAGGTCAATGAGAAAAACTCCTTTGGCAGCATTGCGCTGATCCATGCGACGTTGAACGGGCAAACGGAGTCCGTGAAGCTGTTGCTGGAAGCAGGCGCCCAGGTCAATGAAAAGGATCAGTTTGGATGGACCGCCCTGATCCGAGCGGCCAGGCGAGGTGAAGCTGCATCGTTGAAAGCGTTGGTCGATGCTGGTGCCGACGTCAATCAAGTGGATGACTTCGGCTGGACTCCCCTGATGCGAGCGGCTTTGAACAATCGACTGGAAACGGTGAAGGGGCTGGTCGATGCCCATGCCGACTTAGATCTTAAGGCAACCAACGGCAGGACTGCACTGGTCATGGCCCAGGGACAAGATCATACCGACGTTGTTGAGTTCCTCAAAAGCGCGGGTGCTGCAGAATAATTCAACCTCCAGGCCGGCTTCACCACAAAGCTTGGGCACAAACCGATGACCAACCTGGCACGTAAATCGCTGCTCGTTCTGGCCGCCATCATTGTCCTG
>JAZFTY010000069.1:0-2736 GCA_036446935.1 Acidobacteriota bacterium
GGGCTCGGATCGAGGTCACGTTGTTTTGGTTTTGCAGGATCCCTTCCACCCACAAAAAAGGCTCGCTGATCAGTAGGAGCCGGTTTTGCTCGAACATGTTGGGGTGAACCACAATATTTGAAATGCCGGTTTCATCCTCCAGACTCATGAAGAGAAAACCGCGAGCTGTTGGGGGCCGCTGGCGAGCGATGACACCTCCCACCACTCGCACTTGTTTTCCGTCCGGCAAAGAAGGGAGTTGTGAAGCGCGGGTGACCCCCATGCGGGTCAGCTTTTGACGCTGAAGGGCCATGGGGTGAGGCCCGATGCTCACCCCTGTTCCAGAGTAATCGGCCAACAGGCGTTCCTGAGCGTTCATGTCCCTCAGAGGGGATTCCGCTTCTTCCTGGGAGGAATCCAGCCGGGCAAAAAGCGGCCCTCCCGGACGACAGGCTTTTTCCACCTGCCAGAGGGCCTGGCGTCGTTTCATCCCAAAGCCATTGAGGGCCCCGATCTCGGCTAGTGTTGTCATCTCTGTTTTTCGCAAACCGATCCTCCGGCGCAGATCATCGATGGAGCTGAACAAACGCTTGCGCCTCTCTTTTTCAAGGGTCTTTCCCGCTTCTTCTCGCAGTCCTGCCACATACATCAATCCCAGCCGAATCGATCCATCCTCTTCGAGGCTGCAAAGCCAGTCGGATTGGACAACATCGATGGGCTTGATGCGCTGGTTGTGACGCTGGGCGTCTTTGACCAGGGTAGCCGGGTGGTAAAAGCCCATGGGCTGGTTGTTCAAAAGGGCCGTATAAAAAGCGGCAGGATAGTGGCATTTGATGTAAGCACTGGCATAAGTCAGCAGGGCAAAACTGGCCGAGTGCGATTCGGGAAATCCATAGAGGGCAAAAGAGCTGATGTGGCGAATGATCGTTTCAGCGGCCTTTCCGGTGATCCCGTTGCCTTGGAGACCCTGGTACAGCTTGAGTTCGATTTTTTTCATGCGGGTGTTGGATCTTTTGGAGCCCATGGCCCGCCTCAACTCTTCGGCTTCACCTCCCGTAAATCCGGCCGCCACCATGGCGATGCGCAGCAGTTGTTCCTGAAACAGAGGAATTCCCAAGGTGCGCTCCAGGATGGGTTTCAGGGAGGGGTGCGGATAGGTCACCGGTTCCTGTCCTGTCCGGCGCCTGATGTAGGGATGAACCATCTGGCCCACGATGGGACCGGGTCGGATGATGGCGATCTCCACCACCAGATCGTAAAAACAGCGAGGCTTCAGGCGAGGCAAAGTGACCATCTGAGCCCGGCTCTCGACTTGGAAGACCCCGATCGTATCGGCTTTTTGCAGCATGGAATAGACCTGGGGATCATCGGCAGGAAGATGAGCCAGGTCCAGTTCTTCCCCCGATTGGCGAATGAGCTGAAGAGAATCTTGAAGGGCAGCCATCATTCCTAATCCCAGCAGATCCACTTTGATGATTCCTAAATTGGCACAGTCCTCTTTGTCCCACTGGATCACTCTTCTTCCGGGCATGGTGGCATTTTCCAGTGGGACAATGGTGTCCAGATGTCCCTGAGCGATGACCATTCCTCCCGAGTGCTGTCCCAAATGACGGGGAAGGTCCTGGATTTGCATCCACAGCCGCCCAAGGCTTTGCACTCGTGAATGAGAAAGATCCAATCCCGCTTCCTTGAAGTGCTGGGGTAATTCCTTTTCAAGGTCCTCCCCCCTCCAGGCCCTCATGAGGTGGGAGAGGCGATCCAGCGTTTTGGGAGGAAACTCCAGGGCTTTGCCCACTTCGCGGATGGCACTCTTGGCCCGGTAGGTGATGACATTGGCGGTCATGGCTGCGCCCTGTTCACCGTAACGCTCGTAAACGTATTGAAGGACGCGTTCTCGCCTTTCACCACTGGGAAGATCCAGGTCGATATCCGGCCATTCCCCGCGTTCTTCAGAGAGAAACCGCTCAAAGAGCAGGTCCATGCCGACCGGGTCAACAGCTGTGATCCCCAGGCTGTAGCAAACGGCGCTGTTGGCCGCCGATCCACGCCCCTGCACCAGGATATCGTGCTGGCGGCAGAAGCAAACGATTTCCCAGACAATTAAAAAATAACCCGCCAGATCCAGTTTTTCGATCAGATCCAACTCCCGTGTAATCTGTTGCCGAGCCCGTTTGTGGTAAGGACGGTAACGCTGGCGTGCGCCTTCATCAGTGAGCTTTCGCAAATAACTGATCATGCTCTCTCCGGAGGGAACAGGATATTCCGGGAAGCGATAACCCAAATTCTCCAGAGTGAAGTTGAGTCGTTGTGAAAGTTCCACGGTGTGAGCCAGAGCTTCGGGCAAATCTGCAAAGAGTTGCTCCATCTGGGCAGGTGTTTTCAGATGACATTCCGCATTGCGATTCAGTAACCTCCCCGCTTTGTCCAAAGTGGTCTTGTGACGGATACAGGTGAGAATATCCAGCAGAGGGCGGCCATGGGTCCGGGCATAACGAACTCCGTTGGTAGCCACCAGGGGAAGATGGAGGCGGCGGCTCAATTGGATCAAAGCCTGGTTGACGGCCTCTTGTCGCCGGTCGAAGTGACGCTGGAGTTCGATGTAAACTCGATCCGGACCATAAATTCCCCGAAGTTGCTGAAGGCAGCGAAGGGCTCCTGGGAGACCGCTTTTCTCCAATGCCAGTCTCAACGGTCCTCGGGCCCCGCCCGTCAGGCAGACCAACCCGGAGGCGAATTCCTCTAACTCATGGGGATGGA
>JAZFTY010000070.1:0-2098 GCA_036446935.1 Acidobacteriota bacterium
TCACCGCTGCTGCCGATCAAGAGGTTCCCCTTGAGTTTTACGAGCGGGCGGTGGATTTCATCGCCAATTTTGCCGACAAGTGCCACCATAGCAAGGAAGAGGAGCTCCTGTTTCCCGTCCTGGAAGAAAAGGGGATTCCCCGCGAGGCGGGCCCAATCGGGTGTATGTGCGAGGAACACGAGATCGGTCGTGGCCATGTCCAATCTATGCGGGAGCTGCTCAAGGCCGGCGATTTGGCCGGTCTGCGCCGCGAATCCCTCAACTATGTGGGGCTCTTGCGCAGCCATATCCAGAAGGAGGACAATGTCCTCTTTCCGATGGGGCGAAATGTGCTCTCGAAAGTCGAATTGGAGCAACTCCGAGCCAAGTTCGACGAAGTGGAAGACCCGGGACAGTGCCACCACTATTACAGTAACCTGGCTGAAGAACTACTGGCACAGGTGGGTCTTCCGGTGTAAGCTTTGGGTTGGCAGCACCGGAATGGTAAAAAAAGAGAGATCGACGCTTGAACCAGGTACCCAAAGAGCCGTGTACTTAAGTCTACTCCTGGGCATCGGACTTTTCACAGTGGCGGCGCTATCCCTGGTTCTTGCTCAGGAGGACTCACCCGGAAAGAAAGTTTACGTTTCGAAGTGTCTCATGTGCCATGGTGAGGATGCTAAGGGAGATACCAAGGCAGGAAAGATGATGAAGACTCCCGACCTCACGACCGAGCCGTGGAAGCAGGGAACTTCCGTTGCCGAAGTTGTGAAGACCCTGCGTGAAGGCCTCGGTAAGATGCCGAAGTATGAGGGCAAGATCAGCGAGGAGGATCTCAAGGCGGTAGCTGAATATACCCTTAAGCTTGCTAAGATTGAGGAATGATAGGCCACATTCACTCACGCTCGTGAGAAATCCGGGGTAAGCTATCCACTAGTTTCCCAGCATTCCGTTGTGACAGTCCGTGCATTTCCCGATTTCACTGACCGGCAAACCAAAATCGATGGGATGACGAAAGGGAAGCCCTTGTGGGTCGGCTTCCAGATCATCCGCTGGTCCCTGGACGACAATGTCGTGGCAGAGCGAGCAGTCGTTTGAAATCACTTTGCCTTCAGGCGTCTGATGGGAGCCATCGTGGCAGCGAAAACATCCATCCGAAAGAAAATGGCCGATGTTGTCTGGATAGGCCCTCCAGTCCGCTTTCATTTCGGGAAAGAAGTTCTGCTGGTAAATGGCTGCCAGGGCTTCAGCCGCCTGTTCAATGGTTGTTCTTCGGCTTTGAAAGATCTGAGGGTGTTCTTCCTGATAAAAAGTGATCAACTGACTGCGAATTGAATTCGCTGCCTCCTCCCCGGAAGCATAATCATCACTTATAAGAAGCTCGACACCCTTAGCCTTAACTTCAGGCAGGGAAGGGTCAATGAGTTCTCTAGTCATTGCGTCGTCAATGGCTTGGATGGGTGCCTTGAATTGATGGGCGGGCCGATTGTGACAATCAATGCAGCTCATTTCACGGATTTCGTATTGAGAAAGCTCTTCCACTGCAATCGGATTATCGGTTGAAGAGTAGATGAGCTCTTCTCCACTTTCCGTTACCAGCTTCACCCAGGGGATATTCTGCAGCTGCTCATCGGTAGCGATGAAGAAGACCTTTGAATTCAGTTTCATATGCCAGTGAATTCCTTCTCCTTCGTTCCCCAATCGGTACATTCCGCCTACCTTGACATTCATTGTAAGGGTCCAGTGCTGGTTGTCTTCAGCAGTGATGTAATGTGAGAAATCCCGATGCTTGTCACCCCAGTATTGTTGCTCCCAGTGGCAGCCCGTGCAGTTTTCTCGAACAGGCTCCAACGCATGGATGGGTGTAGGGATGGGACGTTCATAGCTGTTAGTGGCTACACGATAGAGCTCGTTGAGACCATAAATCTTGGCTGCCAGATATTGAGTCGGTGTTTTCCCGACGTGACAAGCAGAACAACTGACGGCCGCATGAGGAGAGATTTGATGGGTGACACGCTCAGGCTGCATCACAGAATGGCATGCGGAAGCGCAAAAAGTCGTCGATTCGGTAAATTCATAGGCATGATAGCTTGTGAATGTTCCCCAAATCAGAAGGACG
>JAZFTY010000071.1:0-2395 GCA_036446935.1 Acidobacteriota bacterium
CCGGTAACCTCCCTTTTCCCAGTCTGCCACTGTCGGGATTTCCCTCGAGCCGCTGAGGCCCAATTCGCGGGGGACGGTGAAATCAATCCACTGCTTGAAAGGACTGAGCCGTCCCACCAGCAGCCGCTCGGTGGTGACATGTCCCTGTCCCAGCGACGACCGCTTCGATTGTCCTTCACGGCTGATGTTTTGGATGGAAGCTAATGCCTCAAGCCCTCCCATGGCATCAGCTGCCTCGATCAGCACGTCCCGGGCCTGCTCTTGTGGGGTTTGAGACCCGCAGCCCAACTGAAACGCAAACAGGACAACGATAAGCCAAAACCCATTCTGGTATCTGAATTCCGAGTGTTTCATGATCATCCCTCCTAAGAATTGATCCCTATGATAGGCCCATGGCGCTCCCTTTTCCAGGAGAAAGATCAGGGAGCTGGGTTACCCCCGTCCGGCAAGCGTTTGCGTCGGTTCGGGAGATAGCGTATTAACGTCAAGTTTATCAATGAACAATGATTGGCAAGGAAACCCGACAGACTATTGAATTGGCAGCTCCCATGATACTGGCCCAGCTGGCCCAGATGTCCATGTCGTTCGTGGACACCATCATGGTCGGTCGCCTCGGCCAGCAAGAGTTGGCAGGGGTGGCAGTGGGCGGGGCCGTCTTCTTCCCTTTGATTGTCATCACCCTGGGAATCTTGATGGGGGTCGGCCCCATGGTCTCACAGGCTTACGGGGCTGGTGATCACCTTTCCGCCGGCCGCGCCGTGCGTCAGGGTCTCTGGCTGGGAACGTTACTGACCATTCCCAGCTGTCTGGTGATGTGGAATGGGGCGACTCTGTTGAGTTGGACAGGCCAAGAGGAAGAAATCGTCCTTCTGGGGGAAGAATATCTCCATGCGATTCTATGGGGTGTCCTACCCCTTCTTTGGTTTGGGGTTTTGCGTCACTTTATTGAAGCTCTCTCGAGACCGCGTGTGGTCATGATCATCACCCTTGGTGCTGTAGTGCTCAATATCGGCGCCAATGACGTTCTCATGCATGGGAAGCTGGGATTTCCGGCCTTGGGACTGGCAGGCTGTGGTTGGGCCAGTACCCTCGTTTTCTGGACCATGTTCCTGGTCATGGCGGCCTTCATTCGGAGAGATCAAGGCCTGGGACTCTATGGAGTCTTCTCTCGCCTGAAAAAACCGGACTGGCACTACTTCTCCCAACTTTTTCGACTCGGATGGCCCATCGGGGTCACCCAGGGTCTTGAAGTGGGTCTCTTTTCCGCCACCGCCCTCTTGATGGGACTGTTCAGCACTGTGGCGCTGGCCGCCCATCAGATGACAATACAATGTGCGGCTTATGCCTTCATGGTTCCGCTCGGTCTTTCCCTTGCCGTGTCGGTACGCGTGGGCCAGGCCATTGGTCGGGAGGACTTGCAGGGAGCCCGTCGAGCCGGTTATGTGGGTATCGGCCTGGGTGCGTGTTTCATGATGATCACTGCCATATCCTTTTGGTCCTTCCCAAGGTTCTTCATCTCCCTCTTTCTGGATGTCGAAAGCCCGGTGAACAGGGAGGTCGTCCTCCAGGCCATCGCCCTCTTGAGTGTGGCTGCCGTATTTCAGGTCTTTGACGGCATCCAGGTGACCGCTGCAGGTGCCCTTCGCGGCCTGAAGGATACACGAGCACCCATGATTGTTGCCTTGATCTCTTACTGGGTGGTGGGCTTAAGCGGCGCTTATCTGTTCGGCTTTCAACTCGACATGGGAGGGGTAGGTCTGTGGTGGGGACTGGTTCTCGGACTTACAACGGCTGCCATTCTTCTGTGGTGGCGATTCTACCGAAAAATCAACAGCCTCATATTAACGGCCTCTATCTCTTTCCCATCGGAGTAATCCACCGGGACCAGGGGGAGAGGAGTCTGTGCATTGAGTGCACTCAGTGCATATAGAAGAAGCAAGCGAAGATGGGAGGTGTGGCAGTCACCTGGATCTCGCCTTCCGTGCCTGCTATGGGATCAACAGGTCTATTATCTGTGGTCAAGGCTCTGACCACATTTTTCAATTTGATGATCTGCTCAACAGCTGCATCCTCGGAAATGGTGAAGGCCAGATCTGCGATCACACCACTGGGAATGAACTGTCCCTCTGGGGTGGACACGGTCACCGTGACAACCGAGTCCTCCGGATTTTGCTCATCAACCTCGACAACGGCACGGACTTCAGCGCTGGCTGCCTGAGCAGACAACCCGCTGGCAACCTCATTGAATGAGAGGAGCTGATTGGGGAAGGTCACCTCGCTTATGGCCGTTTCCACTTCCACTCCATCGGGAACATCCAGGATCAGCGGAATAAAGACTTCATGGCCCGGCTGATGGACATCAAAGCCTAAGTTCAAGGTGGTGACTTTCCGGCCC
>JAZFTY010000072.1:0-6370 GCA_036446935.1 Acidobacteriota bacterium
TTTTTCTCACCTGGTTGTGGGCCAGCAGAGCCGATCTCACAGTCGTCAGCGGCTCCCTCGATTATCGTCATTGAGGGGGGAACGCTCATTGATGGGACAGGGGCCTCCGCCCTTTCGGGTACCCGTATTTTGATTGAAGACGGCCGCATTCAGGAAATCGGCCAGCGGGGAGACCTGAGCATCCCGGCAGGCGCGCGCGTCATTGAGGCGGCCGGCAAATACATCATCCCCGGCCTCATCGATTCTCATGTTCATTACGATATGCCCTGGCTCCATCGACTCTACCTGGCCAACGGAGTGACCACGGTTCGGGACCTGGGCGGCTCCATTGAACGGCTCGTCACACTGCGTGAGGAGATTTCCGTGGGTAATCTCATGGCTCCCAGAATGTTCATCTCCGGAATGCCCATCAATCCCGGATCAGTTCGGGCCATGAATCTCAACAGCAGCAGGGAAATGGCGGAGAAACTGGTGGAAGCGGGTGTTGACGGAATCAAGGTCACCGGCTACACCACGGACGAACTCCGTGAAATTGTCGAAGTCGCCCACGCCAATGGACTCATCGTCTACGGACACACCGGACCCAAGCGGGGAAATCGTGGTCCCGGGGCACGCCTGGCCATAGAAGCGGGACTGGACGGAATCGAGCACGCCCTGGGAATTCTGGAAGATGCCATGGACCAAGCCGTCCCGGTGCCAGCCGACTACGACCCGTCCGACTCCAGCCATATCTTCCGCTACTGGTATGGTCGAATGCACACGGTCGTGAATTCCACCACAGTGAGTGAGCTGGTCCAGCTGATGGTCGAAGAGGACGTCTATTTTGCTCCCACACTGAACAACTTCATGCGTAATTTTGTGCAACGCAATACCCCCGAAGTGGAGTCGGATCCCAATCTCAAGTATATCCCTGAAGATGAACCGGATCGTTTCGGACGCTTCACTGAGGAGGACCGCCAGGAATGGAGAAAGACTATGGAACTGATGATGGAGGCCACTTACAAATTTCATGAAGCCGGTGGGCTCCTCATCAACGGAACGGATTCCCCTGGGGCAGCCCTTCCGGGCTGGAGTTTACATCAAGAAATGGAGCTTTTTGTGGAGGCCGGCTTAACGCCGATGGAAGCGCTGCTGGCCACTACCCTGAACAACGCCAAGGTTCTCGGTAAAGAAGACGAACTGGGCACCATCGAAGCGGGCAAATACGCAGACCTGATCATTCTTGACGCTGATCCTTTGCTAGACATTTCCAATACCCAGGAGATCCACCTGGTCATTAAGGGCGGTCTGGTGCTCTATCCTGACGTCCTGCTGGAAGAGAACCTGGAACAATTCGGGGCAAGAGGGGAGCGACATTTTGATCGCCACCTGAGAGACTAGCCCAGGCACGATCCCCATCCACTGCCCATGGTAAAGCTCGCGGCCAGCTACAACAATCGGACCTATGCCATCGAACTCGAAACGAAAAAGAGTTCCGACCCGGGATCCCATTTTGAAATCAGGATCCAAGGGCCAAATGGAGAACAGGTGGTGCCGGTTCGTGTCGTCAGTCGTGCTCAGGAGCGCTGGACGTTAGAAATCGACGGTCAAATCGAAGACCTCCTGATCTCCAGGAAAAGAGAAGAGGTGCTCATTGACTGGAAGAATCGCACCTTCATCGTCCAGATCGGCCGACTGAAAGAGAAACGACCCAGCGACTCCGTTCCCACTGAAACACAGCGGGCCGCAGCCCTGACGGCTCAGATGACCGGAAAGGTCATCGCCCTTCTGGTCAATGAGGGTGAAGCCGTCAAGGTGGGACAGGGTCTGGCTATTATTGAAGCCATGAAGATGCAAAATGAACTCAAGTCTCCCAAGTCCGGCATCGTGACCCGGTGCAACATCGGTGAAGGAGAGACGGTGAACACGGGAGATCTGCTCTTCGAGATTGATTAGCGGCCGGCTTGCCTAGCCCGGATTATGCATAGGTTCTTGTCACGAAGCGACGAAAGCGCCGACCTGAGTGCGCTGCGCCACTTGCGAGAGAGGCCCCCGCAAACGTACTGTAGGGTACGTTGAGGAGGCTGGGGGTACCCGCTTGCGGGTCGCGGAACGCAGTCGGTGCGCACAGCACGACGGATGATTTCGTCGCTGCAGTAGAGAATTTATGCATAATCCGGGCCAGACAGGTCCCCTAGAATCTCTCCCACAAGATAGAAGGACCCGGCTACCACCACGGTTGCAACGGGGGAATCCAGGACTTGACGGTAAGCAGCAGAGGGATCTTCCACCGCGATGCCTGCGGGACACAACTTCTTGAGTTTCTCAATACTTGCCGCCCGCCGGGAGTTGACCCGGGTGAGATAGATCCGCTCGAAGGAAGCTCCCAGAACTTCCAGGACCGGGGCAATGTCTTTGTCGCTCATCATGGCAAACAGAAGTGCGCGGGGAGCTTGGGTATGGCGATCCAGAAACTTCACCAGGGCATGAGCGGCATCTAAATTATGGGCTCCGTCCAGAACGATTCTGGGATCCGTTCCAAAGACCTGGATTCTTCCCTTCCAACACGTTTCTTCAATCCCCTTTCGCATACAGGAGGTGGACAACGAAAAACCGGATTGGCCCAGGACCTCGGCAGCTTGTATGGCCAAAGCTGCATTCCCCACCTGGTGTTGACCGTAAAGGGGAAGCTGGAATTCCATATCGTGGAAGCGAAAAGCATACTTCCCGTCAGAAGACTCCAAGCATTGAATTGCCCCGGAGTCCAATTCCTGAAGCTCGACCTTGTTCTCGGCGGCCTCGCTCCGGAAGACCCGCTGCACCTGAGGTCGTTGAGAAGCCATCAGCGCGGATTCAGCGCGGGCCAAAATGCCCGCCTTTTCAAAGGCCACTTCTTCCAAAGTCTCGCCTAGAAATCTTTGGTGATCGAGTCCCACAGGAGTCAGAATGGCCAGCAGAGAATCCACCACATGGGTACTGTCCAGGCGTCCTCCCATACCCACCTCCAGAATGGCCAGTTCCACTTTCTGTTCCAGGAAATAGAGGAAGGCGACAGCCGTCAAGGTCTCGAAGTAGGTGGGGTGAAAGGAGCGCTCGAGTCCCTCGATCGCATCAACCACATGCGTGAGATGGTGAGCAAACCTCTCGGAATCGATGGGATCCTGATCCACTACAAATCGTTCTTCCACCCGCATGAGGTGGGGTGAGGTATAGAGTCCATTTCGAATCTCACAGGCCGTGCAAACTGAATTGAGAAAGCGAGCGACCGAGCCCTTCCCATTGGTCCCACCAATCAGAACAGAAGGGTACTTCAAATGGGGATTGCCAAGTGCCTCAAGGAGTGCTCGGATCGTCTCCAATCCGAACTTCATGGTCATCACTTCATCGCCAAGCTTTTCCAGATAGGTCAGACACTGGGCGTAGTTCATCGTTTTGGCGCGTTTCGCGCGCGTTCCAGGTTCCAGGTTTCAGGTTCCAAGAAGCTTCTGATCGGCTCTTCTTGGCCTCTGTTGTTGTCTGTCCTAGGTTTTCGTTGGAATTGCGTCTCTGAATTCTGAGTTTAACCTGGAACCTGGAACTTGGAACCTGGAACTTTATCTTCCCCCATGAAGACCAGCCAATCGGCAATGAATTCGGGAAGATTTTTTCGTGAGAGCACAGCATCTACCATCCCATGCTCCAGCAAAAATTCGCTTCGCTGGAAGCCCTCGGGGAGCTTCTGGCGGATGGTCTGCTCGATCACCCGGGGACCGGCGAATCCAATCAAGGCTTTCGGCTCTGCGATATTCAGATCCCCCAACATGGCGAAACTGGCAGTGACTCCTCCAGTGGTCGGATCGGTGAGCAAGGAGATATAGGGAAGCCGCTGCTCGTGCAGTCGAGCCAAGGCAGCACTTATCTTGGCCATTTGCATCAGCGAGAGAACCCCCTCCATCATCCGCGCCCCGCCGCTTGCAGAGACAACAATCAGGGGCTTGCGGCTATCCAGCGAGCTCTCGATGGCTCTGGTGATCTTTTCACCCACTACCGAGCCCATACTGCCCCCGATAAAGCTGTATTCCATGGCAGCACAGATCACAGGGTGACCCTGGATGGAACCTTCGGCATTCACTACGGCTTCATTGCTGCCCGTTGACTTCATGGCTTTGGCAAGACGTTCCTTATAGTTTTTCTTGTCGACAAAGTGCAATGGATCAGAGGACTTCAGGTGGGCATCGAATTCCTTGTATCGACCGTCATCCAGTAGAAACTCCAGACGCTGGCGGGCGCCAATCTTGAAGTGATGGTTACATTTGGGACAGACATGAAGGCTGCCTTCCAGTTCCTTCTTCCAAATCACATTCTCGCAGTCCGGGCACTTGGTGAAAAGCCCCTCGGTCTGGACCCGCTTCTCCTGATGAACAGGGGTTTGGAGCGGGGATTTATCCCTTTTAAACCAAGCCATTTGCTCATGATAGTGGAAAAGAACGGGAAGGAACAACTCTCAAATCCTGGACGAGAGACCCCACTGGAACGGTTTTGACAGGCACGGCCGGCAACGCTATACTTTCGTCACCTGTGAAGACCCTGCACAAACGCCCGAAATATGCATAAATTCTCTACTGCAGCGACGAAATCATCCGCCCTGCCGGCGTTCCGCTTGGTCGGCCTCCTCAACGTACTGCCGAGAGTACGTTTGCGGGGGCCTCTGTCGCGCGCCTTGCCAGATCGGCGCTTTCGTCGCTTCGTGACAAGAACCTATCCATAATCCGGGCTAGCAGGCCAAGCTTTCAGGGACTCCGAAAACACCGATGCGACAGCAAGAATTCAAGATGTTTGAGGATCGGAAAATCCTTTCCGTGTCTCAGATTGTCAACGATGTCAAAGTGCAACTGGAAACCCGATTTCAGGGCATTTGGGTTCGGGGAGAAATTTCTAACTTCAAAACCCCCAGCTCCGGTCACAGTTACTTCACCCTCAAAGACAGTGATGCTCAAGTCAGAGCAGTTTGTTTTAGAATGAAGCGGCGTCTCTTAAAGTTTCGTCCCCAAGACGGGATGGATGTGATCGTTCACGGGTCACTCTCCGTTTACCCTCCCCGTGGCGAGTTTCAGTTGGTCGTGGAGCTCATGGAGCCGGTAGGCGTTGGAGCTCTGCAACTCGCCTTTGATCAATTGAAATCCAGACTGAAGTCTGAAGGTCTCTTTGAGGAAGTTCATAAGAAGAGTCTACCGATTTTGCCCAGCAAGATAGGGGTCGTGACCTCATCCACTGGAGCCGCGATCCAAGATATCTTAAGGGTGCTCTCACGGCGTAATGACCGGTTGAACATCCTGATCTTTCCAACCAAGGTTCAAGGAACGGGATCCGCTCAGCAAGTGGCCCGGGGAATCCATTATTTCAACACAAGAGAGGACATCGATGTGATCATCGTGACCCGGGGCGGTGGATCTCTGGAGGATCTCTGGGCCTTCAACGAAGAGGAGGTAGCCCGCGCAATTTTTGATTCGGACCTTCCCGTCATCTCAGCTGTGGGTCACCAGGTCGACTTCACCATTGCTGATTTTGTCGCCGACCTCAGGGCACCTACTCCATCAGCAGCTGCCGAGATCGTCTCGGGAACGCGGGAGGACTTGTGCACCCGTGTGGAAGGCTTTCATCAACGATCCGTTCAAGCTATTCAACTCTGCCTCAAGGACAAACGGGAAGAGCTTCGTAGACTGGCCTCCAGTCGTGCTTTCGTGGACGCTGAGAGTAAATTGCGCTTCTTCCTGCAACGTCTGGATGAACTTCAGGCCCGGTTGGTTCAAACCATTCCTTCCCTGATCAGTGGGACTCGCCAAAAATTTACTCAACAGGAACAAAGTTTAGGCCAGCAGATCCATTTTTTTCTGCACAACAAGAAACATGCGCTCACAACTCTGAGTAGCCAACTTCAGGCCTTCTCTCCTCTGGCGGTTTTGGAGCGAGGCTATGCTATCGTTACCGGGAAAGACAGGGAAATTGTCCGTGACCCCGATCGTGTAGAGAAAGGAGACACGATTGGAATTCGAGTAGAGCGAGGCGAATTCCGAGCGAAGAAGATATAAAGAAAGAGAGAAAAGATGGAGTATAAGGACTTCGAAAATGCATTGACCCGCTTGGAAAGTATCGTCGGGGAACTGGAACAAGGAGAACTGGCCCTTGAAAAGGCACTGAAACTGTTTGAGGAGGGCATTAAAATCTCCCGATTTTGCAGTACCAAGCTCGACGAAGCGGAGCGAAAGGTAGAAATCCTGTTGAAAGACGGGAAGGGAGAACTCACCGAAAAGGCCTTCCAGCCTGAGGGAGAGCCCTCAGCTTGAGAAGAGACCCGACCCCTGTCCTGACAGACGACTTGACCATTCAACAGTACATGGGCCAGCGAAAGCTG
>JAZFTY010000073.1:0-3684 GCA_036446935.1 Acidobacteriota bacterium
CAAGAAGGACATTCTTCAGCTTGCACAGGAGATCGCACAGCTTTCCGAGGCCGCTTCCGCAGGTAAAACCAAGCTCGAGGATCTGCGGGATGGAACCTTCACCATCACCAGTTTAGGAGCGCTGGGGGGAGTGATGGCAACCCCCATTATCAACTACCCGGAAGTTGCCATTCTCGGTATCCACAAGATTTCTCAGAAGCCAGTCGTTCAGAACGGTCAAATCGTCATACGCGATATGATGAATCTGAGTATTACATCAGATCACCGTGTTGTGGACGGAAGCATGGCCGCCCAATTCCTCCATCACATCATTCCTGCCATTGAAGACCCAGAACAGAAACTGTAGGGGCGCACAGCCGTGCGCCCACAAACCTCTGTTTATCCACGAGTCAGAGGGCGCACGTCTGTGCGCCCTCTGGTATGGAACGACCCGTTGTCAACAGCAAACTCTCTGGTTAATTCATAAGTGGGTTCCTTGGATGCCTCTTGAGCATCCGATACAGGGGGCTTGGGTGAAGAGAAGCCCGGCGACAGGAGTACTTCGACGATGAATCATTCTGGTATTCGTGGATTACAAGGGTTTCCCCTTGCAGAGCGCACAGTGGTAATTCTCCGTCTGAAGGCACGCTGTCTACAATCGTGGGTCCAGGGAGATGAACTCCCCTGTCACATAGGGGCAACGCGTATGCTTCATATCGTACCTGCGGCATGGTTCTCTTCACCTTGGGCCACCCTCTGCGAGACGGGCTCGCAGAAGCTGTGAAACTCTGAGTCTTAAGCGACCGAGGCCTGCCGATAGAGCACGGCCCACAGAAAGCCCGCCAACTCTCGGGCCACCGCCACCACGGCTTTATTGCTCGCTTTACCGGCCATCACCAGTTTCCAATAACGGCGGTGGAGCCGAAGCATGGCTTTGTCCGCATGGGCGATCACTTCACTCGGTTGCCCGATTCGGCGCCTCTCCAGCACCTTTCCCACTGCTGGGCGATGCCGATAGTGCCACGACGTTTCCACCAACAAGCGCCGGGCATGGGTGTTTCCCGCCTTGGTAATCCCGGTTCTGATCTCCTTCTCCCCGGTACTCTTCTCGCCGGGAACCACTCCCAGAAAGTTCATCAATCCTCGAGCACTCCCAAATCGCCCGAAACTGTACAGCTCGCACACCAAGGTGATCGCCGTGAGTGTCTCGATCCCTCGAAAACAGCGCAAAGCACCCACCGCTTCCTCATACTCCGGCTGCTCGGATAACTCCACCAGCTTCTCCTTCAGATGCACCACTTGCTGCTCCAGCTGCTCCACCGCCCAGACATAGCAATCCAAGACCTGCTGGTCCTGTTCCTGTTCCATTTGGATTTGCTTTAACCAGCGTCGATGTCTCTCGGTCCAATTCCTTCCTTGGTTATAGTTGCATCCTCGCCGCAGCAGAAACTTCGTCACTCGATGTCGCGCTCGGGTTAAATCCCGCTGCAAGGTCTCCCGACAGCGGCACAGTTCTCGGTCCGCTTCTTGTTGGACCGTCGGCGGAAACACTTCCTCCAGCAACCCGCCCCGCAACAACTTGGCTAACTCCATCGCATCTCTTCGATTGGTCTTGATTCGTGCTCCCGGCCGCTTCGGTGTCCGTGAGGGGGCCATCACCTGGCAAGAGACACCCAGTTGCTCCAACCGACGCTGCAGCACAAATCCACAGGGGCCGGCTTCATAGCAACACTGCACCTCTCCCACCACCACTTTGTGCAGCTTCTTCACCATTCTCCGGATGGCCCTTGCCTCATTGGCGATCTGCCATTCCAGCAGTTCTCCGCTGGGTAATAAAACCGCTAAATAAATCGACTTTTTGTGATCATCCATTCCTACATACGTGATATCGTTTCCCATGACCGGTTCTCCTTTTGTTTGTATGTGGCACTGGCACCACACGTGTTAACCCACGATTTACGCTGGTCCATCCAGCTTCCGTGTCCTGGTCTTTATTCACAAAGACCCTGACGCTGTTTTGCAAACCGCGGGAACCGGTCGTTCCATATTGTCTACAGGCCTTAATCAAAATCAAGTGGGGTTTTGAGACGGTCTGAGCCGTTCGCCCTCACTTCTCAAAGACGTGGGCAAACTTGCGGTAGATTTCCTCTCTGAGCTCGGGACTGGGACCGCTGATCCGGGGGAAGTCCTTGAGGTTTTCAAACGGCTTACAGGCTTCAATCACGGCGCGCGAGCCGAATCCACCCGAACCGTCAGCGGGACCGATGGGGTCATCGCTGGTTTTCATGCTGCGGGTGATGATCTGGATGGAAGTTGCAGGATCGGATCGTGTGCAAAGGGCCCACAGGACCTGGAAGGTATTGGTGGGATCGATGTCATCGTCCACCACGATGGTGTAGCGATTGGCGTAGAGAGCAGCCTGGCATTGAGAGGCGATCAGGCCTGCCTGACGGGCGTGGCCGGTGAACTTCTGTTCGATGGAAACGATGTTGAGCATACGGGAGCCGCCTGCCGGATGGCACCAGACCCCCTTCACGCCGGGAACCCCTGAGGCTTCCAGGGCATCCCAGATACGCGCTGCCCGCGTGAAGGCTCGGTAGACGGAATGCTCGGCGGGTGGTCGAACCGGTGGTGCTCCCAGGATAATGGGATCATTGCGATAAAGCACACTGTGGATTTTAATCAGGGGGTCAGCTTTGGGAGGGCTTGCGTAGTAGCCCGTCCACTCGCCGAAGGGCCCTTCAAATTTCGTTTGCCCGGGAACAATCTCACCTTCTAAAACAATCTCACTCTCGGCGGGAATGGGAAGGCCGCTGTAAGGGCCTTCAATCACCTTGATGGGCTCGCCCTGTAAGGCCCCCACGAAATCGTACTCACAATAGCCATGGGGGAACTCCATGGAACCGACGCTCAGGAAGGCGGGGTGATGCCCCACCGAGATGGCGACTTTCAGCGACTCGTTTCGCTCAAAGGCCTTACGGATATGCATAGCCCCATGGTGGGCCAGGGCGATGTGCACGCCCACCGATTGTTCGTCCTGGATCATCACCCGATAGGTGCCGATATTGATCCAATCCGTTTCCGGATCACGGGTGATGACCATGTCTCCGGTACCGATGTATCGGCCCCCATCGTGCTCGTGCCACTTGGGAGTGGGGAACTTAAGGAGGTTGACGTCCTTGCCTTCCATGACGTTCTCGAGCACCGGACCGTCCTTCACCGTGACCGGAGGGATCGGTTTGAAGCTGCCCGCTCTTTTGCGCCATTCCTTAACAAATTCCAGGTTGGACAGGTCAGTCGGCATCCCAAAGGTAAGGGCCACCCGGCTCACCGAAGCCAGGGCGTTGGTCAGGACACGATAGCCGGCGGGGTACTCCTGGATCTTATCGAAGAGCACGGCGGGCATGGGATCCATCTGGCTGGCCAGCTCGGTAATGGCACCCATCTCGTGGCGCCAATGGGCGTCTTCCACGTGGCGGACCTCACCCAGCTTCTCCGCTTCTTCGATCCAGAGTCTTAAGTCCGTGCAATTGGGCATGCGGCCGAAAGTATTGCATGAGCGTGGAGCAATCGCAAGACGGGGAAACAGGGATGGGGACGTGTCCCCTCCTAGAAATACTCACTCAAGACCGAGGGTTCCACATCCTCTTCGATCTTCAGGGCACTGGCGAAGGTGTTGGTGAGGGCAGAAAGCATGACCACCGA
>JAZFTY010000074.1:0-2317 GCA_036446935.1 Acidobacteriota bacterium
CAGCGTGATCATGCGCTTTGTGGACATGATGCTCTCCTTTCCCACCCTCATTCTGATCATTACGGTGATCGCCCTGTGGCGCAATCAGTCCATCTGGATCATCATCACCCTCATTGGGCTCATGTCCTGGATGGGCGTGGCGCGACTGGTGCGCGGGCAGTTCATGGCCCTCAAGGAGCGCGAGTTCTTTCAGGCGGCGAGGGCCCTGGGGGCGGGAACGGGACGGTTGATCTTCCGACATCTGCTGCCCAATTCGCTGACACCCATCATCGTGTCGGCTACCCTGCGGGTCGGGAATACTATCCTGCTGGAGGCATCGCTGAGTTATCTGGGACTGGGAGTTCAACCTCCAACTCCCAGTTGGGGAAATATCGTGTACGATACCAAGGGAAATCTGTTCACCGAGTGGTGGATGCCTCTGGCCGCAGGAATGGCGATCGTGGTCACGGTGGTGGGGTACAACCTGTTGGGCGACGGTCTGCGAGACGCTCTGGACCCGCGGCTCAGGGAGTAACGATGACAGACGTAAAGGACCAGACCTCGCCTCAAATCGAAGTTCGCAATCTCAAGACCTATTTCTACACCGAGGACGGGGTGGTCCGGGCCGTGGACGGTCTCAGTTACCGGCTGGCCAAGGGTGAAACTCTGGGTCTGGTGGGCGAGAGTGGATGCGGGAAGTCCGTTTCCGCCCTGTCGGTCATGCGGCTTGTCGCCTCCCCCGGAAAGATCGTGGCAGGCGAAATCCTGTTGGACGGACTGGATCTTCTTCAATGCTCGGAGCCGGAGATGCGTGAGGTGCGGGGCAACCGCATCTCCATGATCTTTCAGGAGCCCATGACCTCCCTCAATCCGGTATTCACCATAGGCAACCAAATCATGGAGGCGATCCGTGTTCATCAGGACGTCTCCCGGAACGAAGCGCGTGATCGGACCATCGAGATGATTCGCAGGGTGAAGATCTCGGCCGCCGAGACCCGAGTCGACGAATACCCCCATCAGATGTCCGGAGGCATGCGTCAGAGAGTCATGATCGCCATGGCTTTGGCCTGTAATCCTGAGGTGTTGATTGCCGATGAGCCCACCACCGCACTGGATGTGACCATACAGGCCCAGATTATGGAGCTCCTGGCCGAACTACAAAGCGACTTCCAGATGTCGATTTTGCTGATCACCCACAACCTGGGATTGGTGGCCGAGGTTTCAGACCAGATCGCCGTCATGTATGCCTCAAAGGTCGTCGAGCACACCAGTACCACCGAGCTCTTCGCTTCCCCCCTTCATCCCTACACCCACGGCCTGTTGACCTCGGTTCCCACCCTGGGCATGTCCAAGGAGCAGGAGCTGAACGTCATCCCCGGCCAGGTTCCCAATCCTCTTCACTTCCCCACCGGGTGTAGGTTCCATCCCCGTTGTCCGGTTGCCGAGCAGCGATGCAAGCAAGAAGAACCGCTGCTGCGTGAGGTCAAGCCGGGACACTGGGCAGCCTGCCACTTCATCGAAAATGGGAAATCCCCCATGAAGGGAGCAGATCGGTGAGCACAGAGACAAGCGGAAACAACGACGTCCTTTTACGAGTGGAACACCTCAAGAACTACTTTCCCGTTCGCCGGGGACTCCTCTCCCGGGTGGCTGCTTATGTTAAAGCCGTCGATGACATTTCCTTTGAAATCGGGGCGGGTGAGACCCTGGGGTTGGTGGGGGAAAGCGGCTGCGGCAAAACCACCGTAGGCCACTCCGTTCTCCGCCTGATCACTCCCACAGCGGGAACAGTGCTGTTCCAGGGAAAAGATCTGACCCTCCTGCCTGCCGCTGAACTGCGGGCCATGCGACAGGACATGCAGATCATTTTTCAGGACCCCTTCAGCTCCCTCAATCCGCGGATGACGGTGGGTGCTATCATCGGGGAAGCACTGGCCATTCACGGCCGAGGGGACCGCAAGGAGCGGGCCGAAAGGGTCCGGGACACGCTGCAGAAATGCGGCCTGGATCCAGCCTACATCAACCGATTTCCTCATGAGTTTTCCGGCGGGCAAAGGCAGCGCATCGGCATCGCCCGGGCACTGGTCCTGAATCCCAAGTTCATCGTCTGCGACGAACCGGTGTCCGCGCTGGACGTGTCCATCCAGTCCCAGATCATCAATCTGCTGGCAGAGCTCAAGGAACGCTACAACCTGGCCTACCTCTTTATTGCTCATGATCTCTCGGTCGTCGAATACATCAGCGATCGAGTGGCGGTCATGTATCTGGGCAAGATCGTGGAGCTGGCCGACAGCACGGAACTTTATCGCAACCCACTGCACCCCTATACTCAGGCTCT
>JAZFTY010000075.1:0-6357 GCA_036446935.1 Acidobacteriota bacterium
CGAGCAACCTGAATCGGCGCAGCGTGGGCGTCTACCTTCAGGAACAGTTTTCCCTGGCCGACCGGTTTTTCCTGACCGTTGGGGGCCGCTATGACAACAATAACCGCTTTAAGAGCTTCGCCACCGGCAGTGTCTCGGTGGCTTATCTGATCGATGACGAGTTCAAGCTTCGTGCCAGCATAGGGAACGGCTTTCGGGGCCCCAATTTCATCGAAATTGGAGGGTTTCCCTCCTTCGGCATTGTGGGGAATGAAGACTTGGATCCCGAGAAAAACTTCGCCACCGATTTCGGCCTGGACTATGTATCCAGAAATCTCAGGGCTGGAGTATCAGGAACGGTTTTCTTCAACCGCTTCAGCGATCTCATCGAGTTCACTTTCTCGGTGCCTCCGGGTACTCCAAACTACCTGAATTTGGAAAGGGCGAAGAGCCAGGGACTGGAACTGGAAGGTTTCCTATCGCCCACAGGAGAGCTCCGCCTGGGTGGCCGATATACCTTTACCCACACCGAGGTGACGGACGCGGGCTCCGTGCCGGGCGGAAGCTTCGAGGAGGGTGAGCAACTCCTGAGACGCCCCCGCCACATGGGAGGAATCTATACGGAGTTTCGACAAGACCGATACAAACTTCGGATCGATTTCAACTACAAGGGCGAGCGAGATGACTTTCAATTCTTTCCCGACTTTTCAAGCGCCCGGGTGGTCTTGCCCGGCTATTGGAAGGTGGACTTCAGCGTGGTCGTACCCATTGTCCAACTCTCGGACTCAGGAAGCGACATCGCGGTGGTGTTCCGCGCTGAAAACATTTTCAACAAGCAGTACACGGAAATTGCCGGGTTTGAGTCGCCGGGAAGAAGTCTATTGGCTGGTCTTGAAGTGACATTTTAGCCCGAATTATGCATAGGTTCTCGTCACGAAGCGGCGAAAGCGACGGCCTGACAAGGCGCGCGACCGAGGCCCCCGCAAGCGTACTGTAGGGTACGCTGAGGAGGCCGACAGAGTCGCAACGCAGTCGGGCCGAGTGATTTCGGTGATGCAGTAGAGAATTTATGCATAATGCGGGCTAACCTGCGGGCAGCCCCAAAACCGTCACCTTCAGCGAGGTGCTTCTTCTTTTCCGATCCTGGCCAATTCTGACCTGAGGAGCTGGACCGGCCCTGCTACCACCAGCACCGAATGTTCGGGGGAAACGTATTTTCGGACTGCATTTTGGAAGGTTTCAAGGGTCACCCGCTCCAGGCGCAACCCATAGTTGGTGAGATAGTTAATCCCCACATTATGAAGACCGGTTGCCAACAGTTGATAAAGGGCAGAAAGGGGCTCGTCCAGAGAATCGGTAAGCTCCAGGTAAGCCAGGCGCTTTGCCTCTTCAAACTTCTGGCCATCGATGTGGCCCTCCTGGAGCTCCTTGGCCAAAACCTCAAACTTTTGGTAATAGGCGATGAGTTGATGGGGCGGGGCTTGAACGTTTAGTTGCAGAAAACCGGGCATACGACCCGCTTCAAGCTCAGCCGAAGCCTGGATCTGGTTCTCGGATGCGACCTGGGTTGCCCAGGTCGGTAAGCACAGGGTCAGGTACTGTTGGAAAACCTTCAAAGCGTAGTAGTCGCTAGAACCCCTTTCAACACCCAAGCTTCCCCAGCGAAAAAGACTTTCCCCGGAAGGCCAATCCAGCAGTTTCAGCCGCTGCCTCGGGGGTGGACGAGCTTGCCTGAACGTAAAAGACAAGGGATTATGCCTGATCCAGCTTCCCCAGTGACGACTCAGGGCCCTGAAAATTTCATTGCGGTCGCCTGAATGATAGAGGGCCAGTTGGGCCTGGTTGGGCATGAAGAGCTTGCGATATTGAGTCCGGACGTCGCTGAGAGACAAGTTGTTCAAGCTCTCCGTTGTACCCTTAACAGAGTGTGCATAGGGATTGGCCTGGAAAAGCTCATCAAGAAAAAGGTCTTGGCTGACCAGCCCCAGATGCTGCTGCTCGAGCTCAATTTCCAGAATGACCCGCTGGCGAGTTTGCTGGAAGTCCTCTTCGTTAAAAACAGGTCGGACCACCATTTCAGCCAAAAGGTTCAAGGTATCCACGAGGTGCTCTCTTGGGGTGCCTCCAAAGAAGTAAATAGCATCCCCTTCGACCCCAAAGTTCAGGTCCGCATTCAGTTCCTGCAATCCCCGTTGAATCTCGACCTCCCGAAGATCGTCGCGCTGCTCAAAGATCATCAAAGTGGTCAGGTAAGTGATCCCCCACTTCTCGATGGGATCGAATGCAGCTCCGTTTTTGATCATCAAAAGGAAGGGTACTCGCTCGTCGCTACGGGTTAAGAATAAGATTTCCATCCCATTTAGCAGGGATTGCCTATAAAATTCAGGTGGGGAAATTGGACCGTATCCCTGAGCCCTTAGAGGGCCTGTGGATAGGATCGAAAGAGCCAAAAGCAGGAAACCAATCGTGCGCAATGACATTTCCGGCCATTCTAGTCGAAACGAAAGTGAGCCGGCAAACACGGCTGTCATCCAGGGAATTCAAAAACACCACCTGGAAAATGGTCTGACCATCCTCACACGAGAAGATCATACTGCGGCCATTGTCTCCACCATGATCTGGTATCGAGTGGGTTCCCGATTCGAAAGACCCGGAACTACCGGCATTTCTCACTTCCTGGAACACATGATGTTCAAGGGAACCCAGCGATATGAGAAAGGGGAAATCGACTCCATCACAGCCTCCAGAGGCGGTAACAATAATGCCTTTACTTCAAATGACTACACTGCCTACTATTTCACCTTTGCCTCTGATCGATGGTGGTCCGCCTTGGACATCGAAGCAGACCGGATGGGCAATAATCGCTTTGACCCCACAGAGTTTGAACTGGAAAGGCACGTCATCATTGAGGAAATCAAGATGGATCGGGACAGCCCATGGGAAACTCTCGGTGAAGCGGTGGGGTCCCATTCTTTCCAGAAGCACCCTTACCGGTTTCCAGTGATCGGCACTTATGAAGATCTGATGTCCATCACCCGGGACCAGATGATCGAGCACTATCGTCATTTTTACTGTCCCAACAATGCCATTCTTGTTCTGGTGGGAGATTTTCACACAGAGGAGGTTCTCGAGCGAGTGGAGCAATTGTTTGCTCCTTTACCCCGGGGAAGGGTCCCGGAAGCGAGGACTGTTTCAGAGCCCCCGCGAACCGGACAAATCAGGGTAGAACTGAAAAGACCCACAGAGATTCCACGCATGATTGTCGCCTTTGGCGCACCTTCGGTCCGTCAGCAGGAACACTATGCCTTTCATATTCTTGAGGAAGCATTGTCCCAAGGAAGACTCTCGCGCCTCTATGGACGACTCATTGAACAGGAACGGGTGGCCTCGGGCCTTAACACGGAATTCTCCGAAACCTTTGATCCCTACCTGTTTTCCATTCGTGTAGAACCCCATCCAGAGGCGGATCTAGGCAAGATCGAAGCCATGATCTTTGAGGAAATTGCCACTCTCACCCGGGAACCCCTTTCAGAAACCGAGCTGAAACGAGCCAAAAACCAGTGCATCACCCAGTTTTTCGCCAGTTTTGAAACAACCCTGGATCAGACGATCCAACTTGGACTCCTGGAAACTCTGGACCGTTACCAATACTGGTATGACTACGTTCCTCAGATCAACCGTCTCACTGCCGAGGAAGTCGCCCGAGTGGCTGATCAGTACTGGAGTCCTGAACAAGCAACGGTAGGAATTCTGGTGAATGGAGCGATTGAAGAGGAAGAGAGTGCACTATAGCCCGCACTTCTCACACCGAATCGACTCCGGCAGCGGATCTGGCCGCGCCTACTGGGCGACCCCCAAGCGGGTCACGGGCCTTGCTCCCACCGCCATCCACACTGCCTCGCCACAATCAGGTGTGACAAATGCGGGCTAGACGGCATCTTTTGGACAACGGCTTGATTCTCCTGGTTGCCGAGAGTCACCGACTCCCCTTGATTTCAATTCACGCGTTCGTCCGGGCTGGTGTGGACCAGAATCCCTTGGATCGACCGGGCATAGCCGCACTCACCTCACGCCTGGTTACCGAAGGAACGCGGAATTACGGAGTTCATGAAATCTATGAAATCGTCGAGAACACGGGTGGCAACCTGACCACTTTCTGTGAACGGGAGTTGAGCGGGATTTCTCTGCTGACCCCCTCCCAAGATCTGGGCCTTGGCCTGGACCTCTTGCAGGAGATACTGGCTGGCCCGACCTTTCCGGAAGATCGTTTCCAGTTGGAAAAGAAAAAAGTGCTGAGCCAACTTCAAGCCATGGAGGATGACCCTCAAACCGTGGCCGCTCACCGTCTCCGCCACTGGATCTACCGGGGAAGCCCCTTACAATACCCCGTTCTGGGCCTTCAGAAGAGCGTCAGGGACCTCCAGGTCGATCAACTCAAGAAGTTTCACCTTCAACAATATTCTCCCCAAAGCACGATTCTGGTCATTGTGGGTGCTGTTGATTCTAGCGAGGTGATCTCCCAGAGTGAGGATCGTTTCTCAAATTGGAAAAACCCCCACTACAGTCGTGTGAAGATTGCACCTTTCGAGCGACAAGAGGCCCCCATTATTGATGAATGTTTCATGGAGAAGGAACAGATCACGATTCTCCTGGGTCATTTGGGAGTTACCCGGGATAATCCCGACTATTACGCTCTTCAAGTCATGGACATCATCTTGGGGTGTGGTCCCGGTTTTACGAGTCGAATTCCCAGGAAGCTTCGTGATGAACAAGGTCTCGCCTACAGCACCTACAGCAGCATAACCCACTCCAGCGGGCTTTACCCGGGGTCTTTTGTAGCTTTTATCAGCACCTCGCCTGAAAACCGGCAACAAGCTCTGGACGGCCTGTTGTCTGAAATAGAAAATCTGGCCGCCCACGGAATCACCCCCAAGGAACTGGCGACAGCCCAGGATTTTCTCACCGGGAGCTTCGTATTTAAATTTCAGTCCGACCAGAACGTGGCCCAATTCTTGTTGGCAACCGAACTTTTCAAGTTGGGAGAGGATTTCCCGGAGCAGTATCCACAGCTCATTCGAACCATTCAATGTGAGGACATCAAACGGGTTGCTCGACAATATTTGGATACGGTAAACTACACGACTGTGATTGTCGGACCAACCCGCCCATCGTCGTCATCGGGCCAAGCAGGATAGGATGAGAAACCACACGCGGTTATTGCTGTCGGGCTTGTGTCTTTTAGCTCTTTTGACAGGCCCAGGCTGCGGCCGAAGACCCCCTCCTGCCCCCCGGGCAGAGGCTCCTCCAAGGCCAACTTCTGCTCCGACCTCCGAACCTTCGGTGATGGCCGATGCCGCTCCCGAGTTGGATGTGCTGATCGTCCCCTCCCTCATCCTGGAAGGGGAATCGGCCATGCTCAGTTGGGAGGCCCGGAATTCAGACCGGGTGATGATCAACAACAACATTGGCCTGGTGGAACTCTCGGGCAGAATAAAGCTCTTTCCAGATGAAACCACCAGCTATGACGTGATTGCGGAGGGTTTGGGCGGAAGAGTTGCAAAGACCATCATCGTTGAGGTCTTCAAGGATGAGGCCCTGTCGATGGATGACCTGACAGACCTTTCCTTGGAAGAGCAATTTGATTACTTTGTGAAACCGGTCTTTTTTTCATACGACAGCGCCGTGCTCAGCGAGGAGGCAAGCTTGATTTTAGACGGGAACGCTGACTGGTTGACACGACCTGAGAACCTGGGCATTCGCTTTCTCATCGAGGGTCATTGTGATCAACGAGGCACAGAAGAGTACAACCTGGCGCTTGGGGATACCCGGGCCCAAGCCGTCCTGGCCTATCTGGCCCGACAGGGGATTGACCTTTCACGGGTCAGGGCCCTGGCCCTTGGAGAGGAACGCCCTTTTGATCTGCGCCAGACGGAAGAAGGATGGAGACTCAACCGAAGAGCTCATTTTGTACTGACCCAATAAGAACCCACAGAAAAAAAGGTCGTTTTACTGAGAAACCGTGTTCGAATCAGAGGACAAGCCTCGATCCCCCCACTTTTGGCAAATTATCGTCATCGCCGTTGTCCTGTTTGTGGCCACCATGGGATTGCTGGTGTTTTTCCTGCAACAGGGGGTCCAGGAGGAAGCTCCCCTTACCGGAATTCTTCACGCCGGGGATCCCGATTATGACTGGTACGGAAAGTACATGGACCTGGAAAGTCCTCAGGTCCAAATGAGCAAGAGTCTCTCCGGAAACCGCTTAGTGATTTTCTCAGCGATCATCGAGAATAACGGGGAGAGGACTGTGGACGTTGTTGAGGTGGAACTGAGCTTCTTCAATTACGACAAGCTGATTTCAAGCGTCGTTCGAACTGCCCT
>JAZFTY010000076.1:0-2808 GCA_036446935.1 Acidobacteriota bacterium
CCTACCTTCATCCAGAAATTCCATGAGACGAATAAAGATGATCTCCCCATCCTCCTCCCGGCGAAAATTCAGTGGTAGATGACGAATGTCTTTCTCGAAGATGCGCTCGTAATTGAGGATCTGGAAAAGGAAGATGCCCCCGGACTCCAGGACATTAGCCACTGACGCGAAGGCCTGTTCCAGATCCTGGAGTTCCCTTAAATGGACCAAGGTGTTACCCAGAGAGATTGCCGCACCGAATCGGCCTTTCACCACCTCCGCCAGGCTTTGAATTTCCCCCAGGACAAACTGTAAATTCGAGGGAAGAGTCTTCTCTTGGGCCTTGGCAAGCATGGTCTCAGAACAATCCAGCCCCAGCGCTTGAAATCCCTCTCCAGCCAAAAAGCGGCTGTGCTCTCCAGTCCCGCAACCCAGATCGATCACAGACCGTTGGGGGGCCTTTCCCAGAATCTCCTTGAGGAAAGGCGCTTCGCGGAGAATCCTCTCCGGCCAGGCCACGAAGCGCCGATAGTCCACCCGTGAATAGGGATCATCGGCAGAGACATCCTTCTTGCTGTCTTCCATACGGTGAATCTATCGAAAGCAACGAGAAATGTGTAGCCTCCGCTCTGAGATCGGCCGCTACATCAAGGACAAGCGGCAAGCTGAATGGTTGGCCACGGCCATGCAAGACGCAGTGAACCAGTGGAAATCAAAGGTCTGACTCTGAAAACGTCTAACCCCTAGCCTATTTGATACCAATCACCATGGGGTCCGGTCTAGCCAGAGCTTCGACCCGGGCTTTACGAAAACCAGCCTCTTTGAGCCAGGAACAGTCCTTCTCAAGTACACCCACCTGCTACAGTTCTAGGTTGACGTCACAACGCTAAAACGTTATCATGGCGTTATGGGCAATGCACAGAAAAGAGCAACGGTCTATTTCGACCCTCAACTCCACCGAGCACTGCGGATCAAGGCTGCCGAGACGGATCGGTCCGTGTCAGACCTTGTGAACGAAGCGGTCAAGCTTAGTCTTGCCGAGGATGCTGAGGATCTTGCCACGTTTGACGAACGCAAAGACGAACCGAATGTTGCCTTTGAGGATGTCGTCAAGGATTTGAAAAGGCGTGGCCAGATATAAGCTCCTGATTAAGCCTTCCGCCGTTAAAGAGATCGAAGCAATTTCTCGAAAAAAGGATCGTCAAAGGATCATAGAGCGAATTCAAAACTTGGCAGCCAGCCCGCGGCCCATGGGCTGTCAAAAGCTGTCTGGTAGGGAGCGCTACCGCATTCGGCAGGGGTCGTACCGCATCGTATACAGTGTCGAAGATGACACCCTTGTTGTCTATGTTGTCCGAGTGGGTCACAGGAAGGACATTTATCGCAAAACTCTTTGACTTCTCTCGACTATTTGATCCCCACCACCATGGAGTCCGGTCCAGCCAGAGGTTCGACCCGGGTTGCACGAAAGCCAGCCTCTTTGAGCCAGGAGGAACAATCCGCACCCGTGTAATCGAAACCTCCACGGGTCTCGATCAGCATGTTCAGGCTCATGAGTAATCCAAAGGTATTTTGACTTCGATCGTCGTCGATGATCGATCCCCAGATGATCACTGCTCCACCTTCAGGAAGCGCCTCGTAAGCCTTGGCAATCAACATCTGTTTCTCTTCCAGGTTCCAGTCATGGAGGATATGCCCCATGGACACAACATCGGCCTTTGTAAAGGGATCCTTGAAGAAGTCTCCTGGGTAGAACTGCAAGCGCTCGGAGAGCCCGAACGAATCGACGTATTCATTAAAGATCGGACCGACCACTTCAAGGTCAAATCCCCCACCTGTGAGATGTTCGTGAGCCAGTGCCACCTGCACGGGTAATCCTCCTTGAGCCGTTCCAATGTCCAGGAAGGTCTGGTAATCACTCCACGGGAATTTCAGGGCGATGGCCTGACAGGCACCTAAACTGAGTCCTGTCATCGCTTTGAGAAAGTCCTGCAGTCTGGCCGGGTCGCTATACAGGGCCTCAAAGAGATCCCCGCCCGTCTTGGCTTCATTTTGAGGCTCACCCGTCCGTAAAGCCTCGGTCAGGGATCCCCAGAAGGGATAGAGCCGATTGTTGGCCATCTCCAGCATCCCTCCTATATAGGAAGGTTTATTTCGATCCAGAAATTGGTCGGTCTCGGGGGTATTGGAGTACTGGCCGTTGATGCGCTTTAACATGCCCAGCGCCACCAGAGCGTCCAAAAAATCGCGCCCACCTCGGGAGTTCAGTTGAAGACGTTCGGTCAGGACCTCGCCCTCCAGATCTCCCTTTGCCAGCTCGGTAAAAACCCCAAGCTCGATGGCACTAAGCAACGTCTTGGAACCCCAAAAGCCCAGGCCCAACTGCATAACTCCCTGGGGAGTAAGATCGCTCATCGGTTTGACTCCTACCGTTGGGGAAATGTAAAGCCTTCGTTGGGAACAAGGCAAGAGTTGGCCCGTGGGCTGAAGCCCACGACTCTGACTGCTCTCGTTTGCTCCATCAGAGCCATAGACTGGAGAAAACTCTGGTGCCGGAGGCGGGATTATACAATGCGGTTCATGCCTTTTACCAGATATTCCGTAAAGTGTTATTTAGTAATTAGTTGGAGGATACCGACAGACTGCCCTGTATCGTCTATTCCATCTATTTATAGGAATTTTGTGACCAATTTGTGACCAATTTCCGCTTCTCCCCGTGCATTTCACTGCGTTATTCACTACACTTCCTCCCAACCGTGTCGTCGTTGAAAGATTTTGGCGATATTGCCGTCAAGCTATCCCGCAATCCTCTCGGGGTTATATCGCTCG
>JAZFTY010000077.1:0-4864 GCA_036446935.1 Acidobacteriota bacterium
GGGAGGATTCCCATGAGATCTTTCAATCGAGCTTTTATGTTCCTGGTCATCGCAATGTGGGTACCTTGGAGTACACCGTTTTCCGGAGGGTTCCCACTCGAGCCCCAGCCGCAAACACGGAAGCAAGTGACGGCGGAAGACCTGGATCGGTGGATGATCGAACTCTCCAACTGGGGGCGCTGGGGCAAGGAGGACCAGCTGGGAGCGATCAACCTCATTACACCCGCCAAGCGGAAGCAAGCGGCAGCCCTGGTGAAGGAGGGAGTCTCGATTTCCCTGGCGCGGGATCCGCAAACAGAAAAGGCCATCGACAATCCCAGTCCTTACCAACACACCATGATTCGCATCCCCGTCGGTGATTCCGGGGCAGCCATGGACAACTATAGTGTCTCCTACCACGGTTTGGCCCACACCCATCTCGACTCCCTCTGCCACGTCTTTTACCAGGGGAAAATGTACAACGGGTTTTCTCAGCAGGAGGTGACCGAGGAAGGCTGCGGCAAGGCGGACATCCACAACCTCAAGGAGGGAATCTTTACCCGCGGCATTTTGATCGATATCCCCAGGCTCAAAGGTGTTCCCTATCTGGAACCGGGTACCCTCATCTACCCAGAAGACCTGGAGGAGTGGGAAAAAAAGACCGGGATCCAGGTGTCCAGTGGAGATGTGCTTTTTGTCCGTACCGGTCGATGGGCCCGGCGGGCCGCCCTGGGACCCTGGAACGTTATGGGGAACTCGGCGGGACTGCATCCCTCGGTTGCCAGGTGGCTGAAGGAACGTGATGTGGCCATGATTGGAGGCGACGGTGCCAGTGACCGCACCCCCTCGGGGATTGAGGGAGTGGCCTTTCCGATACATCGATTGGCGCTCGTTGGGTTGGGCGTTCACATGTTCGATAATTGCGACCTGGAGGCCTTGAGCGAGGCTGCCGCCCGTTACAATCGTTGGGAGTTTCTACTGACGGTGGCACCCCTACCCGTACCCGGGGGAACGGGCTCACCTGTGAATCCTATTGCCACTTTCTGATTGGTGAGAGTTTGGGGACTGTCCCAAGAATTCTCCCGAATTCGGGGACTGTCCCCAAACTCTCCTAGTCCCACAGCGGATATTCAGGGATCATGTCGTCAAAGGGAAAGGGAACGATCTTTTTCTTCACGATCTCTTGAGAGTCCAGGAACTCTGCGGTTTTCAATACCGATTCGTAGATAGGGTTGCGACCCTGGCTGCTACCGTATCCCCACGGTTTTTCTCCGGGGCCTCCCGGGCGGCCCACCACAATACGACCCACCATTCCAATCATTTCGTGAAATTTGCTGAAGTAATCGTAGGTTCCTTCGACTTCTAATTTCAGATCCTGGAACGGTCCCGAGAGGTATCCCAAATCAAAAGGCTCCGCCGCTTCCGGAATGCGCAGCTCGCGATTCTCGTTCTGGGGGTGGTAGGCCGTCAGTGTGGCAACGCTTGGATTGAAGACCCGGATGGTCTCTCCCGGCTCGACATAGAGTCCTAGCGGGTCAAAACAGGACAGCGAATCGGAAAGTCTCCTGAGAGTGCGAATCGTCGGCCCATCCCCCAGGCCTCCGTCCGGCTCAAAGTTGGGAAACTGCATCCCTTGTGCTTCACGAAAATAGAGCCAGCTGGAAATAGAAACGCCGGCCGTGGAAAGGAACCGACGACGGGTGAGGGTAATGATTTTCATGATTGCCTCCTATTGTCCGTCCGGAGAGAAAGCGTAGAGTGAGTACCGGTTTGCGCTGAGGAATTTCGTAACCATTTCCGGAGAATTCATTCCAGGTCTGCCTCCATCCAGGGTCCCCCCCGCAACTCCGCTGCTGCAGTAGAGGGTTCCTTCGGCAACAGTAAAGCCGGCACGACGACTGGTGGGGAGCGAGTACTCCCAGAGTTGTCTCCCTGTATCCGTATCCAGAATCTGAACACGGCCATCGTTGAATCCTTGATACAGCAACCCGTTGGCAACCGCAATCCCTCCCTGGGAAATACCGTCCAGGTTGTAGGTCCACCACACGATGTCGCCGGTGTAGCCGTGCAGAGCCGCCGTCACAGAAAGTGGCGGCTTCCCGATGGACTGGGTGGCAGCGTTGGAAACGACGTAGACTTTGTTATAGGCCACTGAAATCCCATCCACGGTGGGACCGCCAAAGTGGTATTTCTGGGTGAGCTGAGCCCTCCAGAATTGCTCGCCCGTAAAGCGGTTCATGCAGTACACACCTGTTTTGTTGATGGCCACCAGACACTGGCGGATGGCTCCCCGTTTCAAAGGAGGGGCTTCGGCGTCATAGAGAACGGGACAACTGCTGAAATCGAGATCATGGGGATCATTGGGGCGGATCTGATAGAACCACTTGAGAACTCCGGTGTCGGCATCCAGAGCAAGAATACTCTCCGTATAGAGGCTTCCCTCAGGCTTGTAAACTTTGACACTCCCCGTGGTGAAATAAACGTTGCCGTATTGTTCGTCAACACCGGGTCCAGTCCATATCGACCCACCCCCACCCGGGTACTCGGTGCCGGTGACCCAGAACTGCCATCGAATGGCTCCCGTGTCCGCGTCCAGACACAGGGCACGGTTCATTTGTCCAACCGTTCCAACATAAATCTTTCCGTCAAAGGCAGCACAGGCACTGTGGATTCTAACGGGCCTGGTCTTGTCCGTATCCACCTGCACACTCTGGGTCCAGATTTGTTTTCCCGTCGCAGCATCCAGGCAGTGCATGACTGCCGCGGAATCTCCGAAATAGAGTCGCCCTTCATAGTACTGGGCACCCCGTCCCATTGCAGGAGCCCTTCGTTGACCCCTGGCGGTCGTTGAGGCCATCTCGTATTTCCATTTTCGCTCTCCTGTTCGGGTGTTGAGTGCGTACACGGCTCCCGGAACGCCCAGGAAGAG
The DNA here is from genome assembly GCA_036446935.1 of Acidobacteriota bacterium. Lineage (GTDB taxonomy): Bacteria > Acidobacteriota > UBA6911 > RPQK01 > JADFOI01 > JADFOI01. Next base: position 2,909 of record JAZFTY010000077.1, read on the forward strand.
CAGCTCTCCAATCACTACGGGAGTGGTTTCGATGGGCACGTCCACATCAAACTGCCACTTCATCTTCAAACGTTCGACATTGTCTTTCCCCAGAATGTTTTCATGGGGATTGAAGCGGGTGTTCTGAAGATTGTAGCCGTATCGGGACCAGTGGATGGTGCCCAACCCGGGTGCTGGTGGGGAAGTTGTTTGCGAGCCTCGGACTGCCCCGGGTCCAAGCACCGACAATGCTCCCAAGGATCCGACTCTCTTGAGAAACTCCCGACGATCAGTTGGAAACATTCCCCTGTAACTCATTCATGCCTCCTTCTCCGGCCTCGGTCGAGGATGAAGTCGAAAATGGTGTAATGACCCTGAATTGCAAATAAATATATCCCAAAAAATTGTAAAGGAACAGGAGATTCATTCGATTTGTCATGGAACGTTTGACACCTTTTAGGCTTTTCTGTAGTTTATTTTTACAGTGGGGAAACAGACCAATGCCTGATGAAAAGAGTCCTCTGAAGAAAAGTCAGCTGGAGCAGGCGCATCTATTTAAAGGTGTTGAGTACGAATCGATTATCGGTCTTCTCGAAGACTGTCCTGTACACGAGTTGCAACAGGAAGACCTCCTGCTGAACAGGGGAGAAACCAATCATCTTCTCTTCGTGATCCTTTCCGGTCATTTACGGGTTCACCTTGAACTATCGGTGGATCCCGTTACCGTACTGGGACCCGGAGAGGTAGTCGGTGAATTGTCTCTTATCGATGGCCAACCCACCTCCGCCTACGTTGTGGCAGACGATCACTGTCACGTACTGGCACTCAATGAGAAAACTTTATGGTCGCTGGTTGAGGCTTCACACATCGTGGCCCGCAATATGCTCTTTGTCCTGTCGAGGCGTCTGCGCCATGGAGACTCCATAATCTTGACCAGTCAACAACTGCAGCGGGAATACGCCCATTACGCGGTGATCGATGCCCTCACGGGTCTGTATAACCGTCGTTGGCTGGACACCATGCTGGCCCGGCAAATGGGACGCAGTAAGAAGGGGCAACTCTCCCTCTGCTTGCTCCTCATGGATGTGGATCGTTTCAAGGAATATAACGAAACCAATGGACAGCAGGCGGGTGACCGGGCGCTTCATACTCTGGCATTAACTCTGCGAGAAAGTATGCGTCCAGGTGAGATGTTGGCGCGCTATGGAGAGGACCAGTTCATGGCTCTGTTGCCGGAACTCGATGCTGCCACTGCCCAGAACCTCGGCGAGCGCGTGCGTCGAACCATTGCTGAGATGAAGATATTCAGCTTGGACCAACATCCTCTCCCCTCCGTGACTGTCAGTCTCGGGGTGGCTCAAATGGCTGACGAGGATACGGCTGAGACGATGATCGCTGCAGTTCAGACGGCCTTATCCAAGGCCAGAGAAGGTTAGTCCAGTTCCAGGGGATGATGGGGCTCATCCAGTTCATCCTTCGAATCGAGAGCTTCCCGGAATTTTTCTTCCAGAGTTTTCTTGCGCTGCTCTTCGTCCTGAAAGGCTTTCTGGAATAATTCGTCCGATTGCTCCTTGCGCGATTGAAGGTGATCGAGTGCCTGATCAAATGAATAATCTGGCTTCTTCCCTTCTGAGTGGAGCACCAATCCCGTCTTGGGATCGACTACCAGATTAGCCTGGCAGCTGGGGCAGACCACCTTGATCCTCGGATCTCCTTTTGCCATGGTTTCATTCTATCAGGGGCGACTTCCAGACGGAACCACCTCGGTGGACCCCTCTCGATGGAACCGCCTAGACGGTACCGTCCGGACAAACCCCTCTTGTCCTATCGGGTCCAGGCCAGCCAGGTGGAGAACAGCTTTTTGACAAAGGGTGTCAAACGAGTGCGATTGTAAGCATCGGCTGTTTGCCGGATAGCCTCGGTTTGAGTGGGATAGGGATGAATGACATTGGAGAGAGTCTTCAAGCCGATGCCGCC
>JAZFTY010000078.1:0-6206 GCA_036446935.1 Acidobacteriota bacterium
ATTCCGCCGCTTAGCCTCCACCTCAACGGAGAGCCATCAGATCCTGGCCTGGTAGGTGTAGAGCTGATGATATCGGCCTTCCTTTTGGACCAGCTCATCATGGGTTCCCCGTTCCACGATTTGCCCTTCTTCGATCACCAGGATTTGATGAGCCTGGCGAATCGTGCTCAAGCGGTGGGCGATGACGAGTGTGGTTCGCCCCTTCATCAAGGTCTTTAAACTTTCCTGGATGTAGCTTTCGCTTTCGGTGTCAAGATTGGAGGTGGCCTCGTCCAGGATAAGAACTCTGGGGTTGGCCAGGAGGGCGCGAGCGATGGAAACCCGCTGGCGTTGTCCGCCTGATAGTTTGACGCCGCGCTCCCCGATCAGGGTTTCCACACCGTCGGCAAGGCGATCGGTAAATTCCTTCACGTGGGCCGCTTCAACGGCCTCCTCTATTTCTTTCTGGCTGGCTTCAGGTCTTCCGAAGAGGATGTTTTCCCGAATGGTTCCATCAAACAGGAAGTCGTCTTGCAGAACCACACCCAATTGACTGCGATAGCTGTCGAGAGTCGCTCGGGACAAATCCTGGCCATCGATCCTCACCACTCCGGTGCCGGGCTTCATGAAGGAAGCGGTGAGTCCCGCTATGGTGGTCTTGCCCGAACCTGAACTGCCCACCAGCGCAGTAACGGTGCCGGCGGGAGCCTGGAAGCTGATGTTGATGAGCACCTCGGTGTCTTGGTCGTAGGAGAAAGACACGTTCTCGAAGGAGAGGTCGCCGGTCAGCTCCTGGAGGACGACCGTCCTCTGGTCGTCATCATCTTCCCGAGCGGTGTTGAGAATTTCTTGGGTTCTGTCCAGGCCAGCGAAGGCTTCGGTCATCTGGCTGCCGATATTACTCATTTGCACGATGGGAGCGATCAGAAAGCCCAAATAGAGGGTAAAGGCGAAGAAGTCACCCAAAGTCATTTCGCCCTCCATGATCATGGAACCACCGATGCCCATGATGGCAACAGCCGCTAGACCCAGCAACAGGGAAGCGGAGCTGGTCACCAGACTAGTGGCCGTTAAGGACTTCTTCACATTTTGGAAAAGCCGCTCCACGCCCTGTTCAAAGACTCGAACTTCGTGGGCTTCCGCGTTAAAACCTTTAATGACTCTGATGCCACCGAGTGACTCGGTGAGTCGACCGCTGACCTCGGCATTGATGCGCCCACGCTCTCGAAAGACCGGACGGATGTAGCCAAAGGCTTTCAGCGAGACCACGCCGAAAGCGGCAAGGGGTACCAGCACGTACAGGGTCATGAGGGCATTGATTCTAATCAGCAGGGAAAAGGCCACTATGGCGGTCAGCGTCCCTCCCACCAACTGGACCAGACCCGTTCCCACAAGATTACGAACTCCCTCCACATCGGTCATGATGCGGGAAACCAATTCCCCTGATTTGGTGTTGTCAAAATAACTTACCGGCAGCTGGATGATGTGTTTCTGTACCTTGGCTCGCAGAAGGGAGATCAAGTGCTGGGCTTCCACACTGAGGAGCCGGGTCAAAAAGAACGACGTCGTGGCCTGCACGAGAATGGCAGCGGCCACGATCAGAAGGATCAGCCTCAAGAGGGAGAGATCACCCTCGCTGATGGCATTGTCAATCAGGTACTTACTGGAGCCGGGCAGAACCAAACCGGCAAGTCGATTGAGGACGATAAGAACCAGTCCCACGAAAACCAGTTTTCTTCTGGGCCAGACAATGGTGCGAAGGGCATAGCGAACGGTGGTCAGTGAGGGCTTGCTGGATTTTGTTTGCTTCATAATCAGATCTTCCTACATATGGGGACAGACTCGTCTATGATATCTAAGACTGCTCTGTCCCCCAATTCCTTATGATATTCTTGCTCCCATCAGGCAGGAGGCATCTCCATGACGGAATGGATCATCAGCAACGAGCCGGTCATTCGCCTCGGTTCCTTCGCCGGGATTTTCGGACTGATGGCCATCTGGGAGATCTTGGCGGCCCGTCGTCAGCTCACCACCGGTAAAGGCAGGCGCTGGCTGGGCAACCTGAGCCTGGTATTCTTGGATACGCTCCTTGTACGATTGCTTTTTCCCACGGCAGCACTGGGAATGGCCTTGATGGTCAAGGACTTGGGTTGGGGTGTCTTGAATGTTGTGTCTGCCCCCTACTGGGCCGCCGTTTTGATCTCGGTCGTCGTCCTGGATCTGGCCATTTACCTCCAGCACGTTATGTTTCACGCCCTGCCGGCCTTGTGGCGACTGCATATGGTCCATCACGCCGATCTGGACCTGGATGTCACCAGTGGCTCCCGATTCCACCCTATTGAGATCGTTTTATCGATGCTCATCAAGCTGGTGGTGATCTCCCTACTTGGGCCTCCCCTCCTGGCCGTGCTGATCTTTGAGGTTGTGCTCAATGCCCTGGCCATGTTCAACCACGCCAATGCGCGCATCCCGCTGCCGCTGGACCGTGTCTTGCGCTGGATCATCGTCACGCCGGACATGCACCGGGTGCATCATTCGGTGGAAAAACCGGAGCATAATACCAACTTTGGTTTCAACCTCTCCTGCTGGGACCGGGTGCTGGGCACCTATAAGGACCAGCCGGCAAAAGGGCATGAGGGGATGACCATCGGTCTGAAGAGTTTTCGGGAGCGCAGCTGGCAGTCGCTTCCCCGGCTGTTGTCCATGCCGTTTTTCAAGCCAACTGAAAGCAACATGACATCGGGCAGCGAAGGGTCACCGGGTGAAATGGGGAAAGAATGAACCGCACTCCTGAGCCGGAATTGATGCTGGGGCAAGAGCAGGCCCGAGCTTATTCCGAAGCCGATTTTGAGGAACCTCATAGCCGCTTCATAGAATTGTTTGCAAGAAGTTTTCCGGGGGAGGCTGCGGCCGGCAATGTGCTCGATCTGGGTTGCGGTCCTGCCGACATCTCATTGCGCTTCGCACGCGCCTATCCCCAGGCCAGGATTGACGGGGTGGATGGATCCGAGGCCATGTTGAGGTTTGGGAAAGAGGCGGTTTGCCGGGAGGGATTTGAAGAACGAATTCGACTCATTCACTGCACCCTTCCCACGGGGGAGCTGCCGCAAAAGAGTTACGATGGGGTGATCAGCAACAGCCTGCTTCACCATTTGCAAGATCCCCAGGTGCTCTGGCAGACGATCAAGCAGTTTGCGCGACCTGAAGCACCTGTCTTTGTCATGGACCTGATGCGTCCGGCCAGCGAGGTGCAGGCAAAGGAGTTCACCGAAACCTATGTCGCCAGTGAGCCTGAGATTCTCAAGCGGGACTTTTACCACTCTTTGAAGGCTGCTTACCGAGCAGATGAGATTCGGACTCAACTGGATGAAGCGGGCTTGAACCGCTTCACTGTAGAAATGATCAGCGATCGGCACATGATCGTTTGGGGAAATGTGTGATTAGAGACCGTCTACTGAGGCGGTTCGGTGGGACCCAGTGTCCCTTTTAAGGAAAACAGCCATAGGCTGTCTCCGCGAGGCCCTCTTCCGAAAAGATTACCGGCCGAGAGTACCGTGATGTATTGCTGGCCATCCTGTTTAAAAGTGGTGGCCGGTGCGTTCACACCGGCATCGGTCTGAAACTCCCACAGTTGCTGACCGTTGCTGGCGTCAAGAGCGACAAATTTACCGGTGCTTCTCCCCACAAAGACAAGCCCGGAGGCTGTCACCACCGAACCGCTGTAGCAGTTCTCCGGCCATCTTTCGCGCCAGACGATTCGGTTTGTTTTCATATCCATAGCCGCGAAGATTCCACGCAATTCAGGCTGCACCTCACTGCGTCTAAAATGTCCACCGATGTAGGCGTCACCCGCAGGGGGTGGAATCTCATCCTTTTCGCCACCGTTAAAAAACGCAATCCGGTTGTTTGCGCAGACGTACAGATAGTTGGTGGAAGGGTCATAGGAGCTGGGGGGCCAGTTGGCGCCTCCAAAGGAGCTGGGCTTGGCCAGAATACCCTCCGTCCAGAAGGGAGTAAAAATTCGGCCTTGATTGACGAGAGTGCCTCCCTCAATCTTTTCGGTTATTTCCTGGGGTGAGAACGCGTCTCCTATGGGGTAGGGCTGGGTGGGGGAGGTCTTCTGGCGAGGTTCCTGGAGCACGGGCCTTTCCTCAATTCCCAGCAGTGGCTCTCCGGTGATTCGGTCCAGAATGTAGACCCAGCCGGTTTTACCGGCTTGAGCCGCTGCCTTGCGCATCACTCCATCAATCTCCAGGTCAAACAGAACAACGGGATTGGGGGCGTCGTAGTCCCAGAGGTCATGGTGGACCTCCTGAAAATGCCATCGATATTTTCCGGTTTTGACCTCGATGGCCAGGATGGAGGAAGAGAAAAGATTGTCTCCGGCCCGGAAGCTGCCGTTGAAATCCGGCCCGGGATTGCTGGTCGAGAAGTAGATGAGTCCAAGTGCGGGATCGACAGCAGGCGTGTGCCAGACCGCCGCGCCGCCCTTTTTCCAGGCATCCGAATCCTGAGGCCAGGTTTCATGGCCAACCTCGCCTGGACCGGGAATGGTGTAAAATCGCCATACCTGGCGGCCGGTGACGGCGTCGTAGGCGGTGACCCGCCCCCTGACACCTCGGTCCCCACCCGCGGTTCCCGTGATCACCAGGCCCTCGTAATAAAGGGGAGCACTGGTAATGGTGAAGCCTTCCTGCCAGCGCCCAACCTGAGTGGACCAGACAGGCTCTCCAGTTTCTTGGTCCAGAGCCACCAGCAGGCCATCCAGTTGTCCCACATAAACTTTGCCATCGCCGAGGGCTACCCCTCGGCTGGTCCATCCACAGCAGACGGTGGTGATGGACGGGTCTAGATTGGCTTTGTATTTCCAAATGATCTGACCCGAGGTGACTCCGACAGCGGAGACCTCGTCAGCGCCGGTGACGATGTAGATCACTCCTTTATGGACGATGGGCTGGGCTTCTCCCGAGTACTTGCTTTCCAGGCCGGAACCCAGATGTACCCGCCAAACCGCCTTGAGGTTCCCGACATTGTCGGGTGTGATTTGGGTCAAGGGCGAAAATCGCTGGTTGAAGACAGTACCCCCGTTGGTAATCCAGCTATCGGTAGGTAAAGCCATCAGCTGATCCGCCGAAAAGGCGGGGGCCGGCGAAACCTGCTCTTCCGCCAGGCCCATAAAGGACATCGATGCAATAGCAGCCAAGAAGAGAAGCGGGGTCAAGGTAGGACCAAAAGACCGAAAACCTGTGCGTTTTACCAAGTGTTTTCCCCCTTTCAAGAGTCCACCATTTTAGGAGGTGATGCACCCGTTATCAAGGGCGCGCTGTGCGCGCCAAAGCCTCGTGCACCTCGTCGAACTCCTCTTCGACTCCCTCCGGAACCTTGGTGAACAGACTCACCCCCACAGTCAGGCCGAATCCTACCAGGAAACCGGGGATCATCTCATAAAGATCGTAGGACCACTCCTTAAAGAGCAGCACCCAGATTATGCTGGTCAAAAAGCCACCCACCATTCCGGCCACCGCTCCGGCTCGAGTGGTACGCTTCCAATAAAGAGAACAGAAGATCACTGGAGTAAAGGCCGATGCCAGGCCGGACCAGGCAAAAAGTACGAACCAAAAAATCACTCGGACCTCAGCCAGAGCGAAGACCAGAGCACACGCGCCGATGATCACGGTGGTGAGCTTCCCGTAGAAGGAGAGGGACTTTTCCGACAGGTCGGGATGAAAGATCTTCTGAACCAAATCACGGACCACCGCTGATGAGGCCAGCAGAAGAAGGGAATCGGCTGTAGACATGATGGCGGCCAGAACGATCACCAGGAAGATCCCGGTGAAGAGGGCGGGGAAAAGCTCCGCGCTCATGGTGGGGAGAATGGTTTCTGGATCGTCCAGGGCGGGGAAGAGAACCCGGCCGGCCATTCCGGAAAATACCGCTCCTGTCTGAAAGACGACCATGCAGATCACCGACAGCAGGCTGCCCGTGACGATCTCTCCCTGATCTCGTGCTGAGATGAAGCGGACGAGAATCTGGGGAACCCCCAGGAAGGCGAAGCCAATACTGGCAAAGCCGAGGGCACTCACCACACCCGACACCGAAAATCCGAATTTGCCCATGGGCAACAACAGGCTCGGGTCCACTGATTGCAGTTGAGACATCAGGGAGGTCCATCCTCCGGCAGCAGCAATGCCCACAACAGGGAGGATCAGCAGGCCCAAAAACATGAG
>JAZFTY010000079.1:0-4137 GCA_036446935.1 Acidobacteriota bacterium
CTCCGACCAGGCAAATCGGCCCAAGAGCACCAGCGCTACCGAGCGACTGCTGCAGGAAAGTAACCGGGAATCCCACACCTGCCTCATTTGTGGAAATCTCATGCAGCGAAACGGAAACTGCCATGTGTGCGGTGTCTGCGGGGCCACTTCAGGCTGCAGTTAGCCCGCGTTCCTCACACTCAATCTACTGCGTTGCACTCGGTCGCCTTGTATCTACAGCTATCTCCACCGCCTCGCTACGATCGCGTGTGAGGAGCGCGGGCTTCAATTCCCGAAGAAGGGCAGCCGGAATTCTTTCGACACACCCACCACCAGGCCTGAGGAAGGGTCGGTGTCGCGAAATCCTAGAAAGAGGGCCACATCCCAATAGAGTCCAGCTGCCTTGATCTGAGTCCCCAACCGCAACCGAGACTGCTCTTCGGTACCGATCCCTCCCGCCCCCACTCGGCCATAGGCGTCGACCACCAGATTGATCTGGTCATTGAGTGGGTGCATCAAGGCAAATCCGTAAGTGAACAGGTCGTCCTGAGCTCCTGGGCTTACCGGATCTCCCAAAACGACCAGACCCAATTTCGTGAAGAACTGGAGCCGACCGAATTGTTTTTGAAGGAGAAGACTGCTGAAGAAGTTGGTTTCATCATTACTCAATCCATTTTTGTTTGAGGCATTGGGCATCTGAAAGCCAAAATGTGACGATATGGCCGGCCACCGGTTCTTCTCCTTCACAAGGAGTACTTTGGTGGCCATGGTAAAGTCTCCAAAGTCGCTCGTTGAATTTCCCGAAAAGTCGAGATTTGGCGTGTTGGGGGCGTCAAAGCGATTCTTAATGCTCAAGAGGTTCTGGATGGTTCCCAGAATCTGGATTTCAACGTTGTCCGCCGCCCCAAAACGCACTCCCACTACCCCGATTCGAGTCAGATCACCTTCCAGGCCGGAAAAGGCGAAAACGGCATCTTGAAGGAACTCCATGCCGATATCGAACAGGAGAATATTCTTCTTGACCGTCTCCGCCCGCTCAGTGATGAGAGGGCGCTGTTGAGAAAAAAGCAGCGCAGGTTGGAGAAGTAAAAGAAGCAAGGGCAGGTATTTCACGGGGAAAAACTCCCAACTGATTCTGAAGAACGAGACACTAGGTTAGAATCTCTTTAACCTTCTCAAAGAGACTACTGGATTCTTCAGCATCTCCTGAAATTGCAGCTAGTTGTTCGAAGAGTGCCTTTTGTTCCTTGGTCAATTTCTTTGGGGTGGAGATCTTGACTCGTACCAGCTGATCCCCTTTGCCGTACCCGTTTAAGCTGACAATCCCGCGTCCCTTTAAGCGAAAGACCGTATCGGATTGGGTTCCCGATGGAATCTTGATCTTTTCGGGCTTTTCCAGGGTGGGTACGGTCGTTTCTCCGCCCAGAGCCGCCTGGGAGAAACTGATCGGTATCTCGCAGTAAATGTTGTTCTCCTGGCGTTGAAAGAAGGGATGCTCTTCGATGGACAGATCCACATAAAGATCTCCCGAGGGACCGCCCTTCGGTCCACCCTCACCTTCCCCCATGATTCTCAAGCGAGAGCCTTGGTCCACTCCCGCTGGAATCTTGATCTCAAGTACCTTTTCTTTTCGCACTTGTCCCTGTCCCCTGCACTGGGAACATGCTTTGTTGATCAACTGCCCAGTACCTTGGCAGGTGGAGCAGGTTCTGCGAATGGTGAAAAAGCCTTGTTGGTATCGAACGCTCCCCTGCCCTTGGCAGGCGGTACAGGTGCTCAAACCCTCTTGAGGATCTGCTCCTGTACCCTCACAGGATTTGCAAGTCTCCTGGCGGGGAATCTTGATTTTCGTCTTCACTCCAGCCACAGCTTCCGTAAAACTGATCCCAAGATCGTATCGAAGATCCGCTCCCCGCTGAGGTTGGTTCGGCTGTCTTCGGGAGCCCCCAAAGACATCCCCGAAACCGAAAAAATCACCCAGGATGTCACTGAAATCGGAGAAGATGTCGGGATCGAATCCTTGAGATCCTCCCGCCGAGGAACTGACGCCGGCATGCCCAAAGCGATCGTATCGAGCTCTTTGATCAGGGTTACTCAAGACGCTGTAGGCTTCGGCTCCCTCTTTGAACTTTTCCTCCGCCTCCTTGTCCCCGGCATTTTTATCGGGATGGTGCTGGATGGCTAACTTCCGATAAGCACTCTTGATTTCCTGCTCACTGGCGTCTTTTCGGACGCCGAGTATTTCGTAGTAGTCTCTTTTCTGCAAAGTACTCTCCTGAGGTACGACCTAGCCGGGACTATGGGTAAGCCCGGTTAGAGACACTAAGGTGATCATAAGATCGCTTTGGGCCGCTGACAAGCTGGCTGGTAGCTTGCTTATTCTTCTTCTCCTTGCCCTTTCTCTGGGGCCGCGGACGGCTCCACCGGGTGAACGGCAACCTTAACCTGCGAAGGGCGTAACAGGCGGTCCTTGAGCTTGTAGCCCTTGCGATATTCATCCAGAATTTCACCCTCTTTGTACCCGGTGGTGATCTCTCGGAGCACCGCTTCATGGATGTTCGGATCAAAAGGCGCTCCTACCCCGGGTATTTCAATCACAGCAAACTTCCGGAGCACGGATTGAACCTCCTTGAACATCAACTCGTAGCCCTCTCGGTAGGCTTCCAGCTCGGAGTCACCGGGTGTTGCCGGTAAGCTGTGGAGCCCTTTCTCGAGGGCGTCCAGGACGGGTAACAATTCCTCAAGGACACTGGCCTGAGCGGTGAGACGTAACTGCTCTTTTTCTTTTGCCACTCGTTTGCGATAGTTCTCAAACTCGGCTTGTTTACGGAGGAGTAAATCGAGGTGCTCCTCTTTTTCCTTGCGCAGGATCTCAATGGTTTCTAGAGAGGAGTCCGGTTGCGGACTCTCAGGCTCTCTTTCTTCAGCACCTGGATGGATCTCATTGTCCGGGGCGCTATCTTGTTCCTCCAGATTTCCTTTCTTTTTCCCCATAATGTTCTCGAATACTCTTGCGGTGAGTGGAAGTGGATCAGTCGCTGTTCAGTATTTTGCCGAAGAGTTTGGCCACATAGTCCACCAGGCTGATCGCCTTGTCATATTCCATGCGCGAGGGCCCCAGAATGCCTAGGCTGCCGATGGCCTGCTGATCACAAAGATAGGGGGAAGTGATCAGTGCCCAATCGCGCATTCCCGGGATGTGTTTCTCAAGACCGATTCTTACGGTTGGGCCGGAAGGGTTGGCCTTGAGACATTCGGTAACGATCTTGACCAGGCGACTCTTTTCTTCGAAGGTCTCGAAGAGAACCGTCATTTTCTTGATGTCGGCAAGCTCCGGCTTTCGTATCATACCGGCCGTACTGCCTAAGTAGACTTCGGATTCCTCGTCCTCTTCACCTTCGTACCGCACGAAGGTAGCAGCGCCAAGCAAGGTCACGTTCTTCAGCATCTGATCGTAAAGAGATTTTTCTTCCAACATGAGACGAAGCAAATCCAATCGAATTTCGAGCAGAGTCTTTCCCTCAAAATGGGCTACAAGATAGCGACCCGCTTGATTCAGTTCCCTTTGCGAAAAATCCTGATTGGTCTGAAGGAGTCGATGTTGAACGAGTCCTGATCCAGTCACCAATACTACCAGGATTCGTTTTTTGGAAATCCTGACGAATTTAATGTGTTTCATCGCAGCACGGGAGATCGGCGGGGCCAACACGAATCCCACATTGTTCGATAGGGTGGAAAGAACCTGAGAAGTCTTGCTCATCAATTCCCCGGGATCCGTTTCCTGCTCCAAACTCTGTTTGATGCGATCTACTTCCCGAGCCGTTAGCTGTCGGGTATCCGAGAGGGAGTCCACATAAAAGCGGTAACCCTTGGTGGTGGGAACTCTTCCCGCCGAAGTGTGGGGTTGGGTGAGAAAACCCACTTTCTCCAGATCAGACATGACATTGCGGATGGTGGCTGAACTCAGTCTTTCCCAGTAGCTCTTGGCCAGGCGACGAGAACCAATCGGCTTGCCATCCACGACGAACTCCCGGATTAATGTCTTGAGAACATCCTGAGCCCGCTCGTTCAGTTGAACTGTAGATCCTTGTCTGGCCATCTGTAGAGTTTATAGTATAACCGTCTAATAAGAACCCATTCTATCGCATCTTAGAAAAT
>JAZFTY010000080.1:0-3628 GCA_036446935.1 Acidobacteriota bacterium
TGGCTCCGGAGAGCTTCTCCAGGGTGTGGGCCAGCGAGTCCCACAGAGTGCCTGCGTGCCACCCGGCAAGGCCAACGAAGAGGCCGAACAACCCCAGAATCATCGCCCCCTTGACCGGTTGGCCTGAACGCCGATGACCCCATCCTGGTATCCAGTCAGAGAGTGGCATGATCAGGAAAGCCTCACTCGTGGATCCACCATGGCATACAAAATGTCCGAGACCAGATTGCCCACCACCACCATGGTGCCGAAGATCAGGTTGACGGCCAGAAACATTGAATAATCACGCTGAAACGCCGCATCCACCGCCACACGACCCATCCCCGGCCAACCAAACACCTGCTCTACGATCACCGCTCCGCTGAAGAGAAAAGGCAGACTCAATCCCATGATGGTGATGATGGGCATGAGGGCGTTGCGCAGACCGTGCTTGAAAACGACCACCCTCTCGGTCAGGCCCTTGGCCCGGGCCGTACGCATGTAGTCCTGTCGGATGACCTCCAGCAACTCTCCTCGCATGTAACGGGAGATTCCGGCGGCAGCGCCGATACCCAGCGTCAAGGCGGGCAGAAAGATATGTATGGCCCGGTCCCCCAGACGTCCCAGCGTACTCATTGATTCATGGCGCACAATATCGACCATGCCGGAAGCTGGAAACCAGTGGGTGGCAGAAACCCCTCCGGCAAAGAGAAACAACAACACCAGTCCCAGGTAAAAGGAAGGCATCGAATAGAAGGTCAATGCCGTGACCCGGGTGGCGTTGTCGAAGGTCGATTGCTGTTTTACCGCTGCCAGGATGCCGATGCCAATACCCAAACTGAGCTCAAGGAGCAGGGCCAGGGCGGAGAGTTGGATGGTATTGGGGAGAGCCTCCAGAATTTCGTCCTTGACGGGTCGTTTCTTGGCGATGGAGTAACCGAACTCCAGATGGAGAACGACACCCTGGATATATCGGACATACTGAACTCCCAGCGGTTGATCCAGTCCGTAGATGCGCCGGATATTCTCGCGGGCCTCCGGATCCATGTCGGGGTTGTAGAAGATGTCGGTGGGATCTCCCGGAGCGGCGTGGATGAGAAAAAAGTTGATGGTCAGCAGGCCAAAGAGCAGAGGGATGGAAATCAGGATTCGGCGAATGATATAGGTGTACATTCAGCGCCGTCTTGGCCCAAGCGGAAAGGCGATCAATACTTTTGCTGGTCCTTGGGAACCCACCATTGCTCCAGGTTGTAATTCCATCCCACCGTTTCCATCTGGACATTCTGAAATCGCCTGTGCACAAAATTAATGTCTTTGGGGCTATAGAGAAAAGTGTAGGGCTGATCCTCGGCAATCATCTCCTGGGCCCGCCACCACATCTCCTTGGCCTTCTCCTGGTCCATCTCGAAGATGGCGTCGTCGTTGAGGCGGTCAAACTCCGGGTTGGCATAGGAGACGAAGTTGAACCTATCGTTGATGGAATTCGAATGCCAGATGACCGTCATATCCATTTTTAGCCCCACACTCCAGCCCGCCACGGCCGCTTCGAAGTCTTTCTTGTCCATGTCTCCGATGAAGACGGTCCACTCCAGGATGTTCGGCCTCACTTCAATCCCCACTTCCTTGAACATGTCTTGCACCAGGATCAGGATGTCCTCACGGATTTGGTTGCCTTTGTTGGTCTTTAGGGTAAAGGAAAAACGTTTGCCGTCTTTGTCCAGCCAGCCGTCCCCATTGCTGTCCCTCCACCCTTCTTCCGCCAGGTACTGCCGGGCCTTCTCCGGGTTGTAGGGAAAGTCGGGCAGATTCGGATTGTGGGCCCAGATGATGGGCAGCACAGGACCTTTGGGAATTTCACCAAACTCAAAGAGCAAAGAGTCGATGATTTCCTGGCGGTTGATGGCCATGGTCAGAGCCTGGCGCACTTTCTTGCTCTCAAAGAGCGGATTGCGCATATTCCAGCCCAGGTAACTGTAGGAACGGCCAGGAGCGATGTATGCCACCATATCTTTCTGCCGCGAGAGTTCCTCAAAAAAGCGGGTTGGCCACCCATCCATGAAGTCGATCTCACCGCTCTTGAGCTGGAGGACCAGGTTCTCCTGGTCGGGAACCACCTTAAAAATGATGCGGTCCAGAGGCGGCCGGCCGGCATAAAAATTCTCATTGGCCTCCACCTCGATATACTGCTGCGCCTTCCACTCTTTGAAGCGGTAGGGTCCGTTGCCCACCGGATTGCGGTTGAAATCGGTGCTGACCATCTCCTCATCAGGGACCTTTTCCAGAATGTGCTTGGGCAGGACTGCTCCCACCACCGCATCCATCAACTGGTAGGGATAGACGCGCTGAAAGACAAACTTGACGGTGTAATCGTCAAGAACCACGCACTCCTTGATGAACTGCTTCCACTTGATTGTCGCCCAGCCGATATTGGGACTGATCTGTTTCTCGAAGGTAAACTTCACATCGTGAGCCGTGGTCTTCACTCCGTCGTGCCAGAAGACGTCATCTCTCAAGTGGAAGGTGAGCTCCAGATGGTCTTCCGAGAATTCCCATGTCTTGGCCAGGGAGGGAGCGTGGGAGAAATCCGGATTGGTGCGGGTCAGGGATAAAAACAAGAGACCGATAACGTCCGAGCCCGTGATGGCCGCCGAAGTCAGGTCGTTTAAGGAATCGGCGTCGCCAATGCTCCCAATGACCAGGGTGTCGCCGTTATCGTGAGGAATGTCATAAAGCTCGTTCCACCGGGCCTCGAATTCCAGGTTGTGTTCTTCGCTTCTCCCGCGGTCCGTTCGAGCCTCCACCTCGATGACTCGTTGGCCTGAATCCGTGAGGGAATCGCCGGGAGTGGAAGAGGGGCTGCACGATAGGAGAGAATAAAGAAGACCTAGCGATGTGATTCGGACGATCCTTTTCATGGTGGTCCTCCTTTTCGGTTGAACGCCTTAGGTAAATACCCAGGGGATTCTATCTTGGAGGTGAAAAGAGCGTCAAGAAGGGCGCTTCACCGCTGCATCAACAAAAGGCTTGTGTGCCGAAACCAGCTGTGCTACCAATGAGTGCGGTTTTCGGTCGATTAACTTTTGGAGAGAAACATGCTAGACACCCCTGATGCTCACGAAGATCAGCAGATTCAACCTCCATCCTTACCCCGGATGTCGTCGAATCGGACGGAGATGATCGCCCTGATTCCTGTAATCTCCGACATTGCTGACCGATGGTCATGAGACTCTGGATGCGTCGAGTTGTAAAAGGTGCACTTCTGATATTGCTCTTGATTTTACTCCAGAGTAGTTGGTCTGTTCGCGCCGAGACTGGAGCGATTCATCTGTATCAGAGATTCGGGGCTCCGGTGATCAGTTACGTTGCCACTTGCCGTTTCACACCGACCTGCTCGAATTATGCCTTGCAGGTCCTTCAAGAAGATGGTTTTTGGAAGGGCAATCTTCGCGTGGTTCAACGCTTGATCGAGTGCTCTCCGATTGGATTTATTTTCTCTTCCTGATCTGTCCGGGATAGGGCTTCTATGGAACATTTTGACCTGTTTGTGATCGGTACGGGACCAGCCGGCCAGAGAGCTGCCATCCAGGCAGCCAAGTTGGGCAAGAAGGTGGGAATGTGCGATCGTCGGGAGTTGGTGGGCGGGGTGTGC
>JAZFTY010000081.1:0-5234 GCA_036446935.1 Acidobacteriota bacterium
CGCTTTTATCATCGGAGTCAAACGCAATGGGTTTTTTGTCGAGCTGCTGGAGCACTTCGTGGAGGGCTTTGTTCCCGTCGAGACGATTTGGGATGACTTCTATGTATTGAACCAACGCCACCACTGTTTGATTGGGGAAACGACAAAAAAGGTTTACCGGATTGGCGACCGGCTAAGGGTCCGGGTGGACAAAGTCAATCCTCATCGTCACCTGATTGACTTCTCGCCTGTTATTTCCGCGAAGCGGTCTGGGCGAAAGGCGAAGCGATCTGGGCGAAAGCGGAAACGATAAGATCTTCCTGCTCCGGGAAGACGGTCCGCAAATCCAGAATCAATTGATCATCCTCGATCCGGGCGATCACCGGCGTAGAGGACTTTCTCAGCTGCCTTTCCAGCTCGTTCACGGAATGTTGGTTCGAGGTGACGGCCAGCACATAGGTGGGGATCTGTTCCTCGGGCGCCGAACCACCGCCAATCAGAGAGAATCCGGCCTTGATTTCGATTGAAAAGAGCTTGGAATCCAACAAGTCCCCCAGGCGCTGAGCCCGTGTCTGGATTTCCTCGGCAGCGGCGGACAGCATCCGCTGAACGGGGATGACCTTTGTGTAATTGCCGTTGTCGTATTGAATCAGGGTCCACTCGAGGGCTGCGTAGCTCATCTTATCGACACGGCAGGCTCGCATGAGAGGATTGCGGCGAATGGCATCCACCAGTTCTTTTTGACCCACCATGATGCCGGCTTGGGGACCTCCCAACAGCTTGTCTCCACTGAAGCAGACCAGGTTGACCCCCTCTGCCAGGACCGATTGCACGGACGGTTCTTCGCGCAAAAATGGATGGGATGAAGAAAAGAGGAGGCCGCTGCCGGCATCCTCCACCAGGGGAATCTTGCTCTCACGGGATAACTCCACCAGTTCCGAGAGTTTGGGGCGGTGAGTAAACCCAACAATTTTATAGTTACTGGGGTGCACCCGCAGGATCAAAGCGGTGTCTTGATCGATAGCTTCCCGATAATCGGAAATCTTGGTTTTGTTGGTGGTCCCCACTTCCTTCAAGATGACGCCACTGCGTTCCATGATGGCAGGGATACGGAAGGAGCCTCCGATCTCGACCAGCTCTCCACGGGAGACCAGGACATTCTTGTTTCGGGCCAGGGTATTGAGAATCAGCAGCACTGCTGCAGCGTTGTTGTTGCAGACGCTGGCTGCCTGGCAGCTCAGCAAACGACAGATGCGCTCTTCGAAGTGCAGATCCCGATGCCCTCTCTTGCCGGTCTCCAGGTCGTATTCGAGATTGGAGTACCCGGTGGCGACCGCCTGGATGGCTTCGGCTGCCTCGGGAGCCAGGGGAGCCCGGCCCACATTGGTGTGGATAATGACACCGCTGGCATTGATGACCTTGCCCAGGGAGGGGGCAAGGCGCTGCTCCAGCTTGGAGCGGACAGTGGAATCCAGCGAGTCGATGCGCTCGCTCAGGACCTGGTTCGAGAGCTGACCCTCTTGAATTTCCGTACGCAGCTCCTCCAGATATTCTTGAATGCCATCCACAACAAGCTCTCGAGAATAGAGATCGATCAGGGCCTGAACCGAATCCTCTTGCAAAAGCTTGCTGACGGACGGAAGACGCTGCAGAATCTGACTTTCCGCGGACACGGGTAGATTATACAGGAAGAGAGAGCTGACCACAGACCGCAAAGAAAAGAGGACTAGGTGATGAGAATAGACAAGAGAGCGCCTGACATCCTGATATCAGGAAGAAGTAAGGAATGCTACTGGAAGTTCATTCCCGCTTTTTCCCAAACGGTGTAGTTTCCAAATTGGTGGATCTGGCGGTAGTTTCGGCGAAGGAATCGATCGAGTGCCTCGATCCCACTGCTGATACCGCTTTGATTGGGCTCTATGACGTTTTCAGAACCAGAGAACAAGACAACGTACTCCACCCTCTTTCCTTTCAGGTCCTCGATGATTATTTCCTGGACTGGAAGAGTCGTGGCCACACCGTGATGCAGGTGGTGGTATTTTGTGGCGCTTGGACGATTGGCCAGAAAGTAAAACATGATGTCGTTGGTGAAGATGCGATCGTGTCTGGCAAGACCTACGAATATTGGCCTCCCTTCGGGGGCCAGCTGTTGTACGAGTAGAACTGCCCGTTCCTGATCCGGATCCACACGTATGCACCCCGCTCTTTCCAGTCCTGAAGGGCAGTCGAATGGCCAAAAAGAGGCAGCACTGTGTGACCACCTCGTAATCGCCCCAAACAAAGGCAGGATGGCCACAGCCAGTAACCCGATGCCAATCCAACGAACCACTCGAAGCTGGAACTCACTCCAGGGGATTAAAAATGCCAAGGTCGTCAGCAAAAGAACAGCAGGTATACGCGTGGGCAGGAAGTGAATGCTGTCAGCACGGCTGATGGCCTGAACAAAAAAACCGGACCCTAAAAGAATCAAGAGCATCATTCCCCAAAGTCGGATGTTTGCGTATTGAGCCCGACCTGATCGGGCAAACAGCGCCACTAGGGTGACTGCAGCGGTTACATAAACTAACACGGGGAAATAGAAACGAATCCATCTCTCAAAGCCAAGCCATGTAATCTCCGGAACGATTGAGGGGTAGGGAAGGGAGCGTACCTTGAGAAGGACCGTCGCTGGAAAGACAAAGAGATCCCACCACAGTTCTACCAACGGGACTACACTGACGAGGTAGAGGGTCAACGGGATTACCGGAACAGAAACCCCGGCCAGGTAGGGCAACATCCTATTGGCTACACCCCATACTTTCTGAGCGGAGGCTTGCTGGTCCACCCAGTTGATAAACAAAAAAGGGGCCAGCACACATATTTCTGCGACCACCGTGTAGAAACCGATGTCGTGCCGGTACAAGACCGTCACCCCAGCGGTCAAGCCACTGAAAAGCAACCACGGGGATCCTCTCTGGGATAGAAAGTTGAGAAGGAAAAAGACACTCAAAAGGCTAAACAGAAGGGCTGGAAAGACTGCGTAGCCGTAAAAGCCGACTCCACCCAGAACCATCACCACGATCAACCAGAATATCTGGGCCAGACGAGTTGAAGTGAGCTTGGCTGCAATTGCATAGATCACCAGGGAAAGTAGCAGGCGAATCAGGACCCCCCAAACCCGTTCCACAAGAACTGATGGACCGAAAATCTTGAAGATAAGTGCCAACGTATAGAACTGACCCGGGGCATACAGGGTCCAGAAGTCCTTGTAAGGAACCTCCCCCTCGAGAACTCGGTTGGCGCCGAAGACCGCAAAACCCTCTTCATAGATAAGGATTTCTCGACTCGAGGCTTGGGCTAGCAGGTAGATAAATGCCAGGAAAACGAGAATGAGAAATTTGTTCTGAGTCACCGTGATAATTTGACCAAATTCCTGAATAGGGAGTCTATGCGAATGGGTTTCGGGCCGTCAAGGAGACCGTTCCGGGGTGCGTTTGAGAGACAACAGACCACAGACCACAAGGACAAGAGGACTGAGTGATGAGGACTGAGTGCCTCTATTTTCTTTTCTCTGGGCCCGAAGGGCGCTTCGGAGTATGCTTGTATCCGAGGTGATGCCATGAAGCACTGGAAGGCTCAAACGGTTCGATTGGACCACTTGGAAGCTCATCTGAACCAACTGGTCCGGGACGGTTATGAGCTCTATGGTCTCTATCCCGTCATGCTGGCTATAGGAGCAGCTGATGAGATCACCACTTTCCTGGTCGTGGCCAAGAAAGGCTTGGACTACATGGGAAAGGAAATGGCTCAATTGGAATCTGAAGTCACGGAACAGTTGAAGAATTGACAGCTGACCACAGAGGACAGAGGGCAGACCGCAGACCACCGAGCGCAGACCTGCAGGCAACCAACCTGCCTAGTATCCTCTGATCCCTTTCATTTCTTTTTTCTTTTTTCTATTCTCTGCGTGCCAACCAGGCGATATGATGAGCGCTTGAAGGGAAAGGGAACGTCTGTATGAAAATCGAGACCGCATTGTTGAGTGTTTACAATAAGGAGGGGGTTGTCGAGTTGGCTCAGCGCCTCACGGACATGGGGATTCGAATCCTCTCTACAGGAGGCACTTCCACCGTTTTAAAAAAAGCCGGTATCCCGGTCGTTGCCATCTCCGAGTACACGGGTTCTCCCGAGATTCTGGATGGTCGAGTCAAGACGCTGCATCCGCGTATTCACGGGGGCATTCTGGCCCGCCATGATGATCCCGGCCACCAGCAAACCCTTCAGGAAAACGACATTTCACCCATCGCTCTGGTGGTCGTCAACCTCTATCCCTTCAGCCAGACGATTCAGGTGGAAGGCGTGACCATCGCCCAAGCCATTGAGCAGATCGACATCGGTGGGCCGACCATGATTCGGGCCGCTGCCAAGAACCATAAGTACGCCACGGTGCTGGTGGATCCCGCGGACTATACAAAAGTTGTGGAGGAGCTGGACAGCCACTCCGGAGAAACCAGCCAGGCCACTCGGCGTTCGCTGGCCGGAAAGGCCTTTCATCATACGGCTTCTTATGATGCGGCCATCGCCGGCTATTTTGAAGGCCTCGATTCCGAGCAGGAGGGTCTCCCTGCAGTTCTCAATCTGAGCTTGGTGCGGAAAAGCTCCTTGCGCTATGGTGAGAACCCCCATCAAAGAGCGGCCCTTTACCGGCCCTGGTTTTCACCCAGTGCGGGATTGATCAGTGCCCGACAACACCAGGGAAAGGAGCTTTCCTTCAACAACTATCTGGATCTGGAGTCGGCCTGGAATCTAACCAGCGAGTTCGAGGAGCCCTTCTGCGCCATCATCAAGCATACCAACCCCTGTGGCGCGGCCCTGGGCTCGGGTTTGTCCGAGGCCTACGAGAAGGCGCTGGCCTGTGATCCGGTCTCGGCCTTCGGCTCGATCGTCGCTTTTAACCGGGAGGTGGATGGGAAAACGGCCGAACTCATGAGATCACTCTTTATTGAAGCGGTGATCGCTCCTGGTTTTCATGGCGATGCTCTGGAGATTTTCGCCAAGAAAAAGAATCTCCGCGTGATGGACATGGGAGAGCAGGTCCTGCAGCCGGATCCGGCCGGAAAATGGTTTGATTTCAAAAAGATTTCGGGAGGCTTTCTGGTCCAGGACAGGGATCTCTATTACATGAAGAGCGAGGAACTCAAGACGGTGACCCAGCGTGCCCCCACCGATCAGGAAAAAAAAGACCTGCTCTTTGCCTGGGAGATCTGTAAACACGT
>JAZFTY010000082.1:0-3662 GCA_036446935.1 Acidobacteriota bacterium
ATCGAGGACGCTATTGAGACGGATGAGATCTTCACGGTTTTGATGGGGGAAAAGGTTGAACCTCGCCGTAAATTCATCGAGGACAATGCCCTCAACGTGAAGAACCTGGATATTTGACCCATAACTAGCCCGGACTATGCACAAGTTCTCTACTGCAGCGACGAAATCATCCACCCTGACTGCGTTCCACTCGGTCGGCCTCCTCAACGTACTCAGAGAGTACGTTTGCGGGGGCCTCTGTCGCGCGTCTTGTCAGGTCGTCGCTTTCGTCGCTTCGTGACGAGAACCTATACATAAACCGGGCTAAGAGGAGAAAGACGGAATGCCTGAACATCGCGGACGGGAAATCCCTGTCAACATCGAAGAAGAGATGAAGGCGTCCTATTTGGACTATGCCATGTCTGTGATCGTCGGGCGGGCTCTGCCGGACGTTCGCGACGGGTTAAAGCCCGTTCATCGGAGGGTTCTCTATGCGATGCATCAACTGGGGAATGTCCACAACAAGGCCTATAAGAAATCGGCTCGTGTGGTTGGCGACGTCATTGGCAAATATCACCCCCATGGCGATGTCGCCGTCTATGACACGATCGTGCGAATGGCTCAGGATTTCTCCATGCGGGAGCTTCTGGTGGACGGGCAGGGGAATTTTGGATCCGTTGATGGTGATTCCGCTGCAGCCATGCGTTACACGGAAATCCGGATGTCGCGGATCGCCGAAGAGCTGTTGGCGGATATTGAACGGGAAACGGTAGAGTTTCAAGCCAACTATGACGATTCGCTGACCGAGCCGGTGGTGTTACCCGCCAAATATCCCAATCTCATTGTGAATGGAACCTCGGGTATCGCGGTAGGTATGGCTACCAACATCCCTCCCCACAATCTTGGTGAGATTGTCAACGCGGCCCTTTTACTGATCGATCGAGCCGACGCCTCCCCCGCCGAGCTCATGGAGCTGGTTCCGGGACCGGACTTTCCCACGGGAGCCTTTATTTACGGGCGGGAGGGCATCCGCCAGGCCTACAAGACCGGGCGCGGCATCATAAAGCTTCGCGCTCGGGCCTCCATAGAAAAGATGGGGAAGGATCGCGATGCCATCATTATCGACGAACTCCCCTACCAGGTGAACAAGGCCAGGCTGGTGGAGAAGATTGCCCACCTGGTTCATGCCAAAAAACTTGACGGTATCAGCGACCTTCGTGATGAATCCGACCGCGACGGGATGCGGGTGGTGATTGAGCTCAAAAGAGGAGAGCAACCGCAGATCGTTCTCAACAAACTGTACAAGTTGACCCCCATGCAGACTTCTTTCGGTGTCATCATGTTGGCCGTGGTGGACGGACAACCGCGCGTACTGACCTTGGCGAAAATCATTAACCTGTTCTTGGACCACCGCAAAGACGTTGTCCGAAGCCGAACCATTTATGACCTCACAAAAGCGCAAAAGCGCGCCCATATTCTGGAGGGTCTCAAGAAGGCGTTGGATCATCTTGATGCCGTGATTACCTTGATTCGAAAGGCCAAATCCCCGGCCGAGGCCAAGGAACAACTCTCCGGCCAGTTTGAGCTCACCGAGATCCAGGCTCAGGCCATTTTGGATATGAGGCTGCAGCGTCTCACAGGGTTGGAGCAAAACAAGATTGTTGAGGAGTACCAGGAGATCCTCAAGAAGATCGCTGAGTTGGAGAAGATCCTGTCCAGCGAGAAGGAGCTTAAGCAAGTCATTAAAGATGAGTTGGTTGAGATTCAGGAGAATTATCAGAATCCTCGCCGCACCGTGATTGTGGATGAAGAGGTTGAGTTGACGATGGAGGATCTGATTGCCGAAGAAGACGCCGTTATTACGGTGACCCACAATGGATATATCAAGAGAACGGCCTTACACATCTATAAGAGTCAGCGAAGAGGGGGTAAGGGGCGTATCGGCATGTCCACTCGGACTGAAGAAGATGTGATCGACTACCTGTTCGTCGCCTCCACTCACAGTTATCTCCTCGTCTTCACCGACAGGGGAAAGGTGCATTGGCTCAAGGTGTACGAGATACCGGAAGTGGGATCAGCGGGCCGAGGGAAGCCGGTTGGGAATCTCATCAATCTGGAAAGAGGAGAGAGGGTTGCCGGCATCATCGCCGTCAAGGATTTCTCCGCTCCCGGTTTTATCGCCATGGTTTCTCGTCAGGGTTACATGAAGAAGACTGCACTGAGTGCTTTTTCTCATCCTCGCTCTACAGGGATTATCGCCTGCGCAGTGAAAGAAGGAGACGAGTTGATTGCCGTGGGAACCACGGCCGGAGACAATGATATTCATCTCTGCTCTCGTAATGGAAAAGCCATTCGCTTTTCGGAAACCCAGGTTCGAAAGATGGGCCGCACGGCTCGTGGTGTCAAGGGGATGACTCTCAAGGGGGAGGATGTCCTGGTAGGCATGGATATCATCGACGATGACTCGGAAGCGATCCTGGCCGTCACCCAAAACGGCTACGGTAAGCGCACCCCACTGAGCGAATACCGGCGGCAGGGACGAGGAGGACAGGGGGTCATCAACATCAAGACGACCAAGAGAAACGGTCCCGTGGTCTCGGCCTTCACGGTAAAGGATGATGATGAAATTATTATCATCACCGCCAAGGGGAAGATCATTCGCCAGCAGGCAGGGCGTATTCGACAGACCATCTCTCGCGGAGCTCAGGGTGTCAAGCTCATGAATCTCGGGGATGACGACGAGGTGGCTGCCGTGACTCGTGTGCCACAGGAGGATGACCAGGAGTTCGATGAATAGTAGGCTCCGATGGATTCTCCTCATTCCTCTTCTGCTTTTTGCAGGTGCCGTCTGGCTCTATGTTGAGACCGAAAATGAGGTAAAAGTACAAATTCTTCGTGCCCAAAAACAGTGGCGTGAAACAGACTACATGGAGTCTATCGAGATCTATGAGTCCGTCTATCAAGATTACCCCAAGAGCCAGTATGCGGAGGAAGCCCTGTTTGAAGTCGGGAGCATCTATTACATCAATTTTTATAATGCCGATCGTGCACTGCACTACTTTCGTGAGCTAGTGAACCAATATCCGGACAGCGCCTTGGCTCCTCAGGCCTATCTGCGGTTAGCCGAGATTCATGAAATAGAACTGATCGATCTACCTCAGGCCATCGATTACTGGAGTCAGGCCCTTGCCCTGGATGTCACGCTGGAGGTTCGCCGACAGATCTATTTTGAGATGGGAGACGCGTATTTCAAGTTGAACCAATTTGAGGAGGCCTTTCAAAAGTTTCAGCTGTTAATGGATGACGGAATCAATGATTCACTAGCGGAAAGGGCCCGGGCCCAAGCGGGAATCATCCTGCAAATTCAAAACCAGTTTGAAGAGTCGGTGGACTACTTCAACCAGGTGTTAGAAGGGCCGGAATGTGATGATTGTCGCCGCATGGCGCGGCTGGGACTCATTGAAAGTTATGAGTTCCTGGGTGATCTGGAAAAGGCTATCGAGGTAGCCAAAACCATTCCGACTTCCGAATACTCCGCCCAAGAAAAGGGAGATTTGCTCAAGCGTCTGGACAACAAGGCAAGAGTGTATGAACCACAACGCTTTACTGGCGGTTGATCGGCAACAGCGAACTTCCTTTTCGAAGTGTCTCGTCCAAGCTGGCTTGACAGAGCCAGAAAGCGT
>JAZFTY010000083.1:0-6151 GCA_036446935.1 Acidobacteriota bacterium
CCAAGGACGGCATCACCCAGACCTCCTTCAGAGTAGTGGTCTTCCACGGTAATCAGGAGCTGGGTTTCTCGGGCCGCTTGGAGGAGCGTTTCCTCATCAATCGGCTTGATGCTGTAAAGATCGATCACTCGAACCGCAAGACCCTGGCTTTCCAATTCCTGGGAGGCCTTGAGGGCTTCATGAAGTGTGACCCCTGCACTCACCAGGGTGGCCTGATCCTTGTCGCTGCTTTTAAGGACCTTGCATCCTCCCACCTGGAAATCTTCGTCATTGGAGTAGAGGATAGGTGTTTTAGGGCGACTGGAACGGATATAGACGATACCCGGGGTCTGTGCTGCCAGGGCCACCAGACGCTCCGCACAGACGGCGTCGGAGGGGTAGAACACCGTGGAGCCGGCGATGGCGCGCATCATGGCGAGATCTTCCAGAGCCATCTGAGACGGGCCGTCCTGCCCGATGGAGATGCCTGCATGGGAGCCGCATAGTTTCATGTTGGCCTGAGAAATGGCGGCCATGCGGATCTGATCATAGGCCCGGGTGAGGAAACAGGCGAAGGTGGAAGCAAAGGGAATCTTGCCCATGGCGCCCAGCCCCACGGCCGCTCCAACCATGTTCTGTTCGGCGATGAAACACTCGATGAAGCGATCCGGATATTCGGCCAGGAATCTATTGGAATAGGTAGAGTTCTTGGTGTCGCCATCGAGAGCGACCACGGCCGGATTGGCCGCGCCTAATTTCGCCAGGGCGGCCCCGTAAGCCTGGCGGGTTGCCACCAGATCTTCAGGGGAATAGTGGGGAGCTTCCAGAGGGGCCTGCTGTGCTGTCGCCGGAAACGAACCGTCCCCATTTCCATCAGGAGGCGTCAGTTGAAACGGCTCCTCCAGTTCCGAATCTTCGCCAATGTCCTGAAGGGCTCTCTCCAGTTTTTCACCTGCAGGAACGGGCACGCCGTGCCAACCCTCTTTGTCCTCCATGAAGGAGACGCCCTTGCCCTTGAGGGTGCGGGCGATGATGGCAGACGGCTGGCCTTGAAAAGCGATTGCAGATTCCAGGGCGGCGAGGGTTTCCTCCACACTGTGGCCATCGATGACCTGGGTGTGCCACCCGAAGGAGGCGAAGCGCTGTCGATAACTCTCCATATCATGCCCGTACATGGTGGCCTGGCTTTGCCCCAAACGGTTGACGTCCACGATGGCAACCAGGTTGTCCAAATTGGAGTGAGCAGCCAGGGCGACAGCCTCCCAGACAGACCCTTCGGCGGTCTCGCCATCTCCCATCAAGACAAATATTCTGTTGCCTGTCTGATTGATGCGAGCGCCCAGGGCCATGCCGACACCGACGGAAAGACCCTGACCCAGGGAACCGGTTGCCACCTGTGTCCAGGCATTGCGAGGTGTGGGGTGCCCTTCCAGGTCACTGTCGATTTTTCTCAGGGTCAGGAGCTTCTCGACCGGAAACGCTCCGGCTTCGGCCCAGGCGGCCCAGAGAATGGGTGCCGCGTGTCCCTTGGAGAGAACAAACCGGTCATTCAAGGGATTCCCTGGATTGTCCAATTCATAGCGCAGAAAGCGAAAAAAGAGTGTTGCAATGAGTTCGGCACAGGAACAACAGGAAGAGGGATGTCCTGATCCTGCTTCAGTCGTGGAGGTCAGCGAGTGCTTGCGCAGACGATTCGCCACCGTCTGAATCGATTTCACCAGAGCTGGCGAGATGGCTTCGGATGGAGCCTGAATCTGTTTCTTCATCGGTTACGGAAAGCGTACTATAGTAGAGGGGATTGGCCCTGTCAATGGAGGGGCCACAACGGTTCAGCTAATGGATATTGTTGGAAACAGGAGAGCCGGATATGACACTCAAGCCTGGTGATCAAGCACCTGATTTTGAACTCCAGTGGATTACCGGAGATGGCGAAGGGGGGGACTCTGAGGAAGTCTCTGAGTTGCGTAGTCTCAAAAGCCTGGTAAAAGATGGGCCTGCTCTTTTGGCCTTTGTGAAGGAGGGTTGTCCGACCTGTGAGTACTCCTTGCCTCTGGTGGAACGGATTCGGGAAAACTATCCGAAATCAGGAGTTTCCATCGTGGCCATTGCCCAGGAGAGTATGTTTACCGCTCTGAAGATGGCTAAGGACTGGAAGATCCAGATGCCGATTCTGTTGGACCAGAATCCTTACGAGGTAAGCGAAGAATACGGCATCCATTTTGTTCCTACCTTCTTCTATGTTGGCGAGGATGGCAGGATCAGGGATATTGTTGAATCGTTTGCACGGGAGGAACTCAAGGCCATCAACGAAAAGATTGCCCACTTGAGCGGTTTGGAACCCATTCCATTTTTCAGTGCAGAGGAAGATGTCCCACCCTTTCGTCCCGGCTGAACCACCCGAAGTAGAACCTAGCCGTGAGCTAGGAAGCAAATTCCAAATCCCAAATTCCAAATTCCAAACAAGTCACAAATTCCAAGCTCCAAATCAAAAACCACAGCCGGCAGACCGGCTGAAATCTCAAATTCCAAATCCTAAACAAATTCCAAATTCCAAGCTCCAAATCACAAAAAAATTCGGTCTAAACAGTCCGTGAGTCCACACTCAGAAGTTTAGAATTTGGAATTTGAGATTTAGAGTTTGTTTAGGATTTGGAACTTGGAATTTGAGATTTATCCGCTGAGTCTACCTGGAAGGATTCGCCGCAACCACAGGTTCCGGTGACATTGGGATTTTTGAACTTGAAGCCGGCTCCCTCTATCGATTCCACATAGTCGATCTCGGTCCCCTGCAGCTGGGCCATACTCCGCTCGTCGACGAATACCTGAATCCCATCCACCTGGATCACTTCATCGCCTGTGCGACTGTTCTGCTCCAGCTTCATCACGTACTGGAAGCCCGAGCACCCAGCGGCCTCAACGGCGACTCGGATGCCGGAAAAGTTTTCCGACTGTTCGGCGATGAACTCCTTGACCCTCTTCACTGCCCCTTCACTTAGCGAAATCATAGCTTTACAGCTCCTTTTAAATCGATTTTACCGATACCTTAATTATACGATCGAACCCTGATTCTTTCAAGTTAAGCCCGGACTATTCATAGGCTGTCTGCTGCAGCGTCGGGATCATCCGTCTGGACTGCGCGACCCGCAAGCGGGTGCCCCCCTCCCTCGACCGCCTCGGCGTACTTACGAGTACGCTTGCGGGGGTCTCGGTCGCGACGTGGCGCAACGCACTCCCGCCTGCGCTTCCGCCGCTTCGCGACGACAGCCTATGAATAATCCGGGCTAGTAGGTCTTGACCGAGGATGCTTTGAAGATGAGATGGATCTTGGACCCTTTGACCAACTGCATCTCCTGAAGGCTTTGAGAGGTGATGAAGACTTTGAAGGCCAAGCCCGCATTGATCTTCAGTTGAATGAGGGAACCCTTGTGGATGATGTCCTCCACCGTACCCGGGAATTGATTCAGGGCTGAGGAGTGCATGGGCTCAAGCGAGAGGGTGATTTCTTTCGGTTGGATGAGTGCGTAACCGGGACCCTCATGATCGGCGAGCACGTGGAGAGTTGCCGAATCCGTTTTAAACAAAGCGGGGAAGTAGCCCTCGGGCTGTGGGCTCGGTGATTGCAGGGCAGAGGATTTTGAGTCAACCATCGACTCGAAATGCCCAGCGAAGAGATTCTCGGCGCCCAGGAAGCGGGCGATCTGTTCACTTGCCGGTGTGGAGAATACTTCCTGGGGTGCTCCCGTTTGTACCAGCCTTCCCTCCATTAGGACGCCCAGTTGGTCACTGAGCTGTAAGCCTTCTTCGAAGTTATGGGTCACCATGAGGCTGGTGATCTGAATTTCACGGTGAACACGGCGGAAGGCCTCGATCACACCTTTTCGGCTCTGGGGGTCGATGGAATTAAAAGGTTCGTCCAGAAGCAGGATGTGAGGACGGACCATCAGAGCGCGACCCAGAGCAACAAGTTGGCGCTCGCCACCGCTGAGAACCGAAACCTCGTGGGACAGGAGGTGCTCCAGTCCAAGAAGCTCAATCACCTGAGCAAACAGGGTGGTGTCGTTGGCCCCATAGCCTATGTTTTCGCCCACATTGAGATGGGGAAACAGGTGTGCTTCCTGGAACAGGATCGAGATGCGGCGTTGATCGGGCGGAAGCTCGGTCACATCGGAACCATCGACCAGAATCCTTCCTTCATCGGGTTGGGAGAAACCGGCCAGCAGTTCCAGGAAACTTGATTTCCCGGCCCCGGTGGGACCCAGTAAAACAAAAGTCTCGCCTTTCTGGATCTCCAGCCTGGGGATCTCGAGCACGAAGGGAGCCAGGGCTTTCTTGAGCTCTTCAATAACCAACAACGGGGCGATTCCTCGTCTGAAGGGTACGCATGAAGAAGAATAGGATCACGCTGAGCCATATTAATATCACGGCAACCGGAAGAGAATAGGTCAGTCCGAAGGAGGAAAAACGGTCATAGATCAGGACGGAGGCGACCTTGGGGTTGTAGACCAGGATGACGATGGATCCGAATTCGCTGATGCTTCTGGCCCACATCATGATCGCTCCCGCCAGTAGATTCCGGCGGTTGAGTGGAAGCGCCACTCGAAAAAAGGTTTTCACCGGACCCACTCCCAACGATCGAGAGGTCCACTCCATCTCACGAGGTACAGCCTGAAAGCCCGCCTGAGCCGCGTTGATGAAAAGAGACACGCTCACAAAGAACATGGCGATGACGATACCCGTCCAGCTGCCGATGGGGGAAAGGCCGGGACCCCAGTTGGCGAAGACCAGCAGCAGTGCAATACCCGCCACGGGATGAGGAATGACGATGGGCACATCGACAATACCCTGGATGAATTGCTTGGCTTTGAAGTCGCTGCGGGCCAGGAGGTAGGCCAAAGGGGTTCCCACCAGCAATCCCAGCAGAAGAGCGATGAAGCCACAGAAAAAGGTCAGACCCAGAGATTCCAGGACCTCTGGATCCTTCAGGGTCTCCCACAGTGTGCCGGGTGTGGAGCCGAACATGAGATAAAGCACGGGGACCAGCACGACAAGCAGGCAAATGCCGGAAAGTGCTGAGAGGATAGCATTCCAAAGGGTGATGGGTTTCATGGTGTCGACTCCTGTGAGTGTACTTCAAGAATGGGGACCCTCCGGTAGCCCAACTCCCGATAGAGCTGCTGCACTTCGGGACTCAATAAGAATTCCAGCAGGCGTGATGCCCAGGGATTGTCCGGGTTGGTCTGGGCGATTGCATAGCGGATGGGTGTACCCGTCACTTCAACGGTCGATCCGGGTTGCTCAGCGGTCACTTGCAGCAAGACGCGAGAGTACAGATCCCGATAGGCGTCTTCTGCCAGTGAAACCTCGGCGGGAAAAGTCAGGAACCTTAGATTGTTTTGTAGGGCGGTGGACTTGTAGAGGAAGGCGAAGTCCAGAGCATTGCTCTGGAGCAGGGCCACCAACTCTGAAGACCTGGGGCGCAGCCAGCGCTCATCGAAGCTGTCCAGAAATCGTTGATACAGGCCCGGGCGATCGTAGTGGATTTCAGCCAGCTTCCAGGCCAGATGGGCGTAGTAGCCTGCCGGGTCACGGTCGGGATCGGAAATGCCGTAGGTATATTCTCCGGATGAAATCATCTCGGACCAGTTTTCCTCCCAAACTTCGTGGTCGGGAGGTCCAGGGAGGAGATCTTTCTTGGCGGTGGCCAGGACCAGTTCATTTCCCAGGAAAATATGGTAACGGGGGACCGGGCTGATCCTTTCTATGAGTCGATAGTCGGCAACCGCCACCAGGTCACTTGGTTTGTTCAGTTCGGTGATCTTGCGAATGGCGTCCAGACTCCCGGAGGCCTCCGATTGAAGCACCACACCGGGATGGTTTTGACGAAAGCGATGGAAGGCTTCCTGAATCAGGGGAGAGAGACTGCCGGCATGTAGTACCACCACGGTTCCCTCCGGAGTCCCGCATCCGATGAAGGAAACCGATGCCAGCAAGAGCAAAATAGCAAGGAAGTTGGGGGCAGTATCGGACCCTCTAAAGGACAGGAATCCTTTTTGTACGATCATCAACAAAGTATAGCTTGACGAGACTCCCAGAGCGAATTAACCTGGAGCCATAAAGGGAGGTAAATTCCTATGAGAACATCTATTTTCTTTACTGTAATCGTGCTGGTTTT
>JAZFTY010000084.1:0-6304 GCA_036446935.1 Acidobacteriota bacterium
ACCCGACACCGAAAATCCGAATTTGCCCATGGGCAACAACAGGCTCGGGTCCACTGATTGCAGTTGAGACATCAGGGAGGTCCATCCTCCGGCAGCAGCAATGCCCACAACAGGGAGGATCAGCAGGCCCAAAAACATGAGTATCCCCTGCAGCAGATCGCTGTAAGCCACCGCTTTGAAGCCCCCCACCGTGGTGTAAAAGAGAATCACCCCTGCTCCGATAAAAACCCCGGTGAAATAGGTGGTACCCAGGAACGAACTGAAGGCCTTTCCGGATGCGGTCAACTGGGCCGCCGTGTAGGCAATCACCATGGTAAAGATGATCCCCACGCTGAGAAGCCGGAGCAGATGTTGTGAGTCCCGGAATCGAGCTTCCAGGTAGTCAGCAACGGTAATGGAGTCGTAGCGGTCGGTGTATGCCTTAAAGGGACGTGCCACCAGAGTCCAGGCCAGGGCAATGCCCAGGACTTCTCCCAATGTGATCCAGAGGGCGTGGATTCCCACCAGATATCCCACTCCGGTGAGGCCGAGCAGCAACCATGCGCTTTCGCCGGTGGCATTGGAGCTGAAGGCGATGACCCAGCCAGGGAGCTTCTTCCCGGCCACGTAGTAACCGGCCACGCTTGTGGACTCACCACGGCCCCAAAAGCCGATCACCAGGAGGATGATTAAGTAGAGGACAAGAACGGAAATGATGGTGACATCGGGATTCACTCTGGCGGCTCCGGGGCCCTCGGCGCCCGAAGTTTTCGATGACGGAAGTAGAAGTTAAGCTCAACCATGAGGCCCAGTCCCACTGCGGCAATCAGCAGTAACCAGGCCGTCCAGGGGAGCCCGGCAATCAACGGCTTTCCTCCACACGACGGCAGGCTCGGCCAAGACGTTCCAGACCCTCTTCCACCTCAGCTTCCGTGATCAGCATAGAGGGGCCCAAACGAATCACATGGGCTTTTCTGCCACCGATCCCCACCAGGAGGCCCTCCGTCTTGGCGGCTTCCAAGAGAGCATTAGCCTTTTCAGGACTCTCCTTCTTGGTTTCTCGATCCTCGACCAGCTCCAGTGCCTGCATCAGGCCCATTCCCCGAGTCTCTCCGATCCACTCATACTCCTCTGCCAGGACCTGCAGTCCTTCCCGGAGTTGCTTCCCCCGAAGAGCCGAACGTCCTGGGGTGTCCTCTTTGACCATGACATCGAGTGTGGTGGCGGTCGCAGCCATAGCCAAGGGGTTGCCGCCGAAGGTAGAAATACTCTTGGTCGTCCAGGACGCTGCGATCTCCTCCCGGGTAATGGTGGCACCCACGGGAAAGCCGTTGGCAATTCCCTTGGCCATAACCATGATGTCCGGCTCAACGTCCCAGTGCTCGATTCCGAACCATTTTTCGCCGGTACGGCCGAAGCCGGCCTGGACCTCATCGCAAATAAAGAGGCCCCCATACTTATGGATAATCTCAACCATTTTCTGGAAGTAGGCGGGGGGTGGGACGATATAGCCAGCCACTCCCTGAATGGTTTCCGCAATGAAGGCGGCCGGGTTGCCGTTGGTGGTGGTCTGGATGGCCTCCTCAAAATCCCGCGCAAAGGCCTCCGAACAGCTCTCGTCACAGGGTCTTCGGAAGGGGCATCGGTAGGGATAAGGAGACATTACGTGCTTGATTCCTGCGATGGAGCTGGGCAGAGGACGCCAGGAGGCGTTCCCGGTAAGGTTGGTGGTCAGGTAGCTTCGGCCGGAATAGGAGTGGCGCAGGGCGAGTACTTCGCTTCTGCCCGTGTAGCAGCAGGCGAGCATGACGGCGGTTTCCACGGCTTCGGTCCCACTGTTGGTGAAAAAGGAGCTCTTGAGTTCCCCGGGAGCCATGGAGGCCAGACGTCGCGCTGCGTCCACCTGATTTTCGGTCAGATAGAGGGTGGAGGTATGGCCTAGGATCCCCGCCTGTTGCCGAATCCGTTCCACCACTTCCGGATGGCAGTGGCCTAACGAAGCGGTAAGAATTCCGCTGAAAAAGTCGAGAAATTCCTCCCCTTCGGAGTCCACCAACACCATTCCTTCTCCCCGGACGAAAACAAGTGGGTCCTGGTAGTAGGGGGCTACCGAAGGAAAGATAAACTCCCGGTGCCCGGCTTTGACATCCTCTGCTCTGGTGACGGGTTCTGATACGGTTACTTCTTTCATGTTCGACCCTCTTTTTTGATCACGACGAGGGTCTGATCGTCAGCCAGGCTTTGATTTTGGCTGAAGTTTCCCACGTCCTCCATGATAATGAGGTAAAGCTCACGGGCCCCAAGACGGCGGTTGTCCTGGGCCAGTGAAATGAGGCGTTCACGCCCATATTCTTCACCTTCGCTGTTGTTGGCCTCGAGAATGCCGTCCGTGAAACACAACAGGATGTCATCTTTCTCCAGCCGGGCCTCACCTACTTCGTGGGCCAGGGGAAGATCTCTGAAGGCTCCGAGAACAAGCCCCCCCGCATCCAGCGACATCAGCTGATCCTTTTGGAGAAGGACAGGACTGGGGTGCCCCCCGTTGACATAACGCAGAATCCCGTTCCTTTGCAATTCCCCATAGAAGCAGGAAATGTACTGGTTGCGTTGAGAGGATCGGCACATCCTGCGGTTCATCTTCGTGAACAGCAACGAGGTGGTGTGTTTTTCGTAGTAGGATTGGAAAGAGATCCCCATGTAAAGGGCGGTGTTGAAGTCTCGAATCAACATGGCGGCAGCCAGGCCATGACCGGATGCGTCCGCGATCACGATTCCAATCTTGTTTTGGATATTGAACCGGCCTTCCAGATCAATGAAATCGTAGTAATCCCCGCCTGCAATGGCAGCGGGAATCGTCTTCCCATGCATGTCATAATCCGCGAATACTTCGATCCGATCCGGATCGGGCATGATCTGCCGCTGCATTGCCGCTACCATGATGAATTCTTCGTGGAGGGCGTGCAGGGGCATTCCCAGAAGTTCAGTGAGTTCTTGTTCAGCGGGGCTTTGCTTGGCCATGGGTACCTTACAAATAATAGCAGGAAAAGTGAGGAAGAATCGAAGAAATTCAGGGATCAGCCGGATGTTCCAGGGACGAGTTAGTCCGGATTATGCATAAATTCTCTACTGCACCGACGAAACCATCCGCCCTGCCTGCGTTGCACTCGGTCGGCCTCCTCAACGTACCGTACAGTACGTTTGCGGGGGGCCTCTGTCGCGCGTCTTGTCAGGTCGGCGCTTTCGTCGCTTCGTGACGAGAACCTATGCATAATCCGAGCTGGGCGATTTTGCGGTCATGAGCCACAGACCCCATAAGGCAGAGGGAATTACCGATAGAGCAGTGATCCACCACAATACTCCGGACAAACCCAGTGAAGAGTCAAGGCCGAGACCGACAAGGGATATACCGGCGGCGCTCATAAGGGTGAAAGTGGCAAACTCGGTAGAAAACACTCGACCTCGAAAGAGATCGGGTACGGACTGCAAAAGAAGTTGGGTCGAGAACACCCAAAGCATTCCACCTCCGATCCCCCGGAAAAGAATTCCCACCAGAACGGTTTCGAAGTTGAGCAGAGGGGCGGTGATCAACAGACCCAGGCTGCTCAGCAGATAGCCCAGCAAAATAGCGACCCGCAGAGGGCGGCCCCGATCCCCGGTAAAGCGGCGAGCCACAATGGGGCCTATGCCCGTTCCCACTCCTGCGATACCAAACATCAGGCCCAGGCTGATACCGCCTCCTTCGCCAATCGGGAACACCCGCTCAGCAATGACGACCTGAATGACCTGAAGTCCGGAAGTAAAGAAGAGACCCCCAACGGCCTTGTGCAGAGCCATCACCAGAATATCCAGGTGGTTGGCCAGATATCGTAGCCCGTCCAGGAACTCATGGAGTGCTGAGCGAAGCGTTTTATCGGAGGCATCCAGATGGCCTGCCGCGTCGTATTTGATTTGAACGATAAACAGGGCAGACACGACAAAAGTCAGCGAATCAATGGCGAAGGCGGGATAGATGCCCCATGTCCCGGAAACAATTCCACCCAGAGCCGCACCCAGGCCCAGCATGACCGACCAGGTGGTGGAACTGAGTGCGTTGGCCGCTCCCAGTTCCGGGCCCGAGACAACATCGGGCAGTATGGCAGTCCGGGTGGGAAAGAAGAATCCGCTGAGAGCCATCTGGATGGCCGTTAAAGTGTACAGGAGCCAGACGTGTTGAGGTTCTCGAACCCAAAGGAAGCCCAGAACGATGAGGGCCCGAAGGATGTCCGTCAGGATGAGGATGTGCTTACGGTTATAACGGTCCGCCACCACCCCGGCGATGGGGCTGATCAGAAAAGGAGCCAGCATTCGCACCAGGAAAAGGCCGCCCACCGCAAATCCTGATTGGGTGAGTTCTATCACCAGAGCAGCCGAGGCGATCAAGTTGAACCAGTCACCCAGCAGACTGATGATCTGGCCAAGCCACAGGTTGCGAAAGTTGGCGTTGCCACCAATCAGCTCCCCGTATCCTACGGGTCCAGGGGGCTCGCTTTTTGTCGAGTTCAACAGGATCTCCCTATCTTCGTATTATGAGTCCTCCGGGTTGGATGAGTATAAGTGCTCACCTGTCGGAGCCTCAAGGAGTTCCTGGTCTTGTAGGGGTCAGCCGGTGGCTGACCCGAACCGAACGAGCAGCACAACGTTTATAGTGTGGTTAGTGTCTCGTCCCAGGAATACCATGACATTTGCTGATGGGGCTTGCGAGGTGAGATCAAGGAGCGAGGAGAAGGCGATGCAGGGCCATCGGCGACGACGAGCGACACAGAGGTCGCCCGCAAACTCCATCAGCCCGAAGGGTGGCGGCGGGACGCCATCGATTTCTTTGTCGCTTCTCCTCCACGATGCGCAGACATCGCGTCGTCGTCGCTTCGCGAACTCGACGCCGTCGCGCTCGCCACAAATGTCATAGTATTCCTGGGACGAGACACTAGGGCCACGGGTATATCTTTGAGAAAAAGATGGGTGGGTGTTCTAGAGGAAAAGCTCAGGAAAGAGAGCCCTATTTCCAGGTAAATCCGATTCCGAATTTGAGGTCCGGGCTATCCAGGGCCCCCAGCTTCAGTTCTGTAAAGAGTCCGTCGCGGTGAGCAAGGGCCATGAGGATATTGAACCCGGCTTCGACGTTACTATCCCGCCCGCCAGCGCCCGTGTCGACGATAAAAACGTTGAGGGCTGGTCCGGCTCCGATATAGGTCTTCCATGACCTGCTCTCCAGCGGTATCCAATAAGCCAGCTCAAAGTTCAGGGCAATCGAAGTGATACCGTTGCCGATTCCTACTTCCAGGTTGGGCCGAACCCACAAGCTTTCCATGACTGGTCCGGCTTCAAAATGACCCCCGAAGTAGATCTGGTCGGGATCGATGCTCACTCCCATCCGAAGTCCCGTCCCTCCTTGAGCCAGGAGTGGACTTGAGCTGGCAAGAAGAAGTCCAGAAATCATTAACGTCAACGATAACTTGCTCAGAAGGTTCTTTCTGTTGGTCATGATCATTATTGTCTCTCGTGGGAAAAGTTTTCCTGGGCCCCAGGTTCCGAGGAAATGCGAGTTAAAGAAGGGGGGCCTGAAGGTCGTCGAAAACGACAACCCACAGGCCCTAAAGGAACAGCCATAACTAGACAAGAGTGTACCTAGGCCAGGGGAGGGGAAATTGTGACTGTTGTCACCAGGGGGAACTTGCCGGTTTCGGGACACTTGCCTGCAGGGAAGCACTCCTGCCTACACAGACCTCAATTGTCTGAAAGACAACTGGTTTCAGACGGGATTGTTTTTCCTCTATCCTTCTCGATGTTAAACTAAAAAAACTTTTTCGCATTTGGCCGGAGGAACAGACATGTTTCAAGAGATGTTATCAATGAGGAGAATTTCTGCTTTGATAGCCCTTCCCGGTGTTCTTTTGATGGCCGCGGCCTGTGGTTCTGCCAGTACGGAAGCGGATGTAGGACAAATCTCAACAGAGGGGGAAGATGTCCAATTTTCAGCCTGGGAGAAATCCCTTGCCTTGAGTAGCCCCTTTCCCAGGTTCATCTTTCTTCCCTTGAACAACCCGGGAGTCGTGCCCGTTGAGTTAGCCAACCATATGGACGATGAGGATATTGTGGCGGGAGTCGTGGTCAACGGAAAAGCGAGAGCCTACCCTTTGTGGATTCTAGTGGCCTATCACGTGGTGAATGACACCATTGGCGAGGCTCCCGTGCTTTTGGCTCATTGCGAGATTTGCAGCGGGGCCTCAGCTTTTACGCCCGTTTTGGAGAGGTTTGAAGGCAGGACGCTCAGTTTTCAGATTCATGG
>JAZFTY010000085.1:0-4513 GCA_036446935.1 Acidobacteriota bacterium
CCCCTACGAGGGAAACGGATTTCCGTTGCCTTCTCTTCTTCTGAGGTCTACTATCTACGGAAAGTCTGGAGGACTCCATGAATCTGAGTGAGAGGGTCGACCCTGGTGGTTTGACGCGCAGGAAGTTCTTAAGAGGCGTGGGAGCAGCCGGTACCCTGCTGATGATGGGGCCCGTCGGGGGTAAGATGGGTCAGGCCTATGGGCAGAGTTTGCCTGTGCCTGGTCCGGCCGATTGGCCTAGCTTCGGCTATGACCTGCAGAACACCCGCTTTAATGTTCGGGAGAGCAGGCTGGGTCGTGACAACGTCAGTCGGCTGAAATTGAAGTGGAGTTTTCAGGCCGATGGAGTGATCCAAACCACCCCCACCGTGATCGGAGACACTCTCTTTTTCGGGAGCCAGTCGGGTCAGGAATTCGCACTGGAGACGCGAACGGGTGAACCCAGGTGGAGGTTCAGGGTTGAAAAACAGGAGGCGCTTCGCTATATGAGGCAGGGGGTTCGCTCTTCCTCCTATTACTCGGATGGTCGTGTCTACTTCGGGGACGGCACGACGAAGGTACGCTGTCTTGACGCGGCCACGGGTGCAGAGATCTGGCAGACACAGTTAACCGACGATCCTACTGCACAGACCCGTTCCTCACCTGCTGTGTATAACGGTAGAGTCGTTCTGGGGTATTCTTCCACCCGCGGTAATGCGGAAATCGTTTGCCTGGACGCCGACACCGGTGCAGTCTCCTGGCGGTTCAAAACCGCTCCCGAGGGTGCCGGTGGTTCCGTTTGGGGTTCACCGGCCATTGATGAAGAAGAGCACATCGTCTACAACGTCACGGGCAGCGCCAAGGCCTTTATGCCTCCAGGTCCCATGTTGTACACCGAGAGCATCGTTGCTCATGACCTGGAGAGCGGGGAGCTTCTCTGGTATTCGCAGGCCCGGCCGCGTTCTCCCCATGACCTGGATTTTGGGTGCCATCCCATGATTTTCGACGCCAAGGCTCCGGCGGGATACCGTGGCAATGTGGTGCGCAACTCCGTGGCGGCCGGGAGCAAGGGGGGCTTTTTCACCTGGGACCGTTACACAGGTGAACTTTATTGGAAAGTGATGCTCACCAACGCCTCGGCCAGTGGCGGTTTGCAGCAGGACAGCACGGCAGTTGCCTACAATCGGATTTTTGCGGTATCGACTGCAGTCACTCCCAAAGGAACAATGTCGGTAACGGCAGCCCTGGATGCCTACACCGGTGACATCGTCTGGTGGGTTCCCAACTCCTCGGCAAATCACGCACCGGTTGCTGTGGCCAACGGTGTGTTTTACCAGGGACTGATGGACGGTACGCTGGAAGCTCTTGATGCAGAGAGCGGTCGTGTGCTGTGGAACTACAAGCTGCCCACGGCCCACCGAGGGGGTATAGCGATTGCCAATGGAACTTTGTACGCAGGCAGTGGTGAACCCTCAGGGGCTACAGAAGAAATTGCCAGAGGGGGCCGCTACTCCATGTACGCTTTCAGCATTGATGGCGTCTAAAGAAATCTGAGGGAAGAAGTCGGAGAATGGTCCACCATAAAGCCCGAATGATGCGTCGTGACTTCTTGTGGATAGCTGGCGTGGGAACGTTTGGACTCTCTTCCCTGGTCAGGTTTGCTGATGGCCAATCCACCATTAAGAAGATCAACCTTCAAAGAAATTATGCTGCAGGGCGATACTACTATGATCCGCTAGGGCTGTATGTTGTTCGTGGCGAGACCGTTCAGTGGTTTGCCAGAAGTGAAGGATTTTCCGTTACCGCTTATCATCCTGACCATGACAATCGTGAGTTGCGCATTCCGGAGGGGGCGAAGCCCTTTGACTCCGGCATCATGTCGGTAAGAGAGACCATGGAATATACCTTCGAGGTGGAGGGCACTTATGACTTCTACAGCCGGCGACATGAGGTCATTGGTATGGTCGGGCGGATCGTTGTGGGAAGTCCGGGCGGTCCGGGTGAGCGACCCTTGGGCTACGGTTCCAGAGAGGGCCGTGCTCCGATATTTAAAGAGGTCATCCGCGCATTTGAATTTGCCAGAGCTGAAGAGATCGTCAAACGAAAAACGATCCCATATCCGGTGAAGGAACTGGAGCGCAGATTTCCACTCTATTGATTGTCACCCTTGCTTCGACTGGAGCTGACGAGAGCAGTCGGAGCCGTGGGCTTCAGCCCACGGGCCACAAGAAATTGCGCGCTCGTGAAGGGTGAAAGGAATCTATTGGGAGAAAGAATATGGTTACTGTGATTGTGCAGTTCAAGGTGGGTGATGCCAAGGTCGAGGCATTGAAGGAAGCCTTTGCGGCTTCAGTGCCCAAATTTCAACAGGTACCCGGTTTGCTTCGCAAGTACTACCTTCTCTCCGACGACGGTGAGACGGCAGGAGGGGTGTATCTGTGGAAGTCTCGAGCGGATGCAGAAGCACTGTACACCCATGAGTGGAAACAGATGCTCGAAGAGAAATATGGCTCCGAACCTGTCCTCTCTTACTTCGAAAGTCCGGTGATCGTGGACAATCAGTACGGCGAAACCTACATCGAGTGACTCCTCCGTAGAGGATTTATGCAGGGCAAGTATTTGCCACTCATGCGGTTCGGGTCAGCCATCGGCTGACACCTACGAAATCATGACCGTCCGCGGAAACTGTGCACTGTGCTCCAGAAATGTCCGCTTGGCTGCCAGGTCAGCTTCTGTCGATTGCATCTTTCCAGTAACGTCGGTCGCGCGCGAAACCAGGGTGTGTTCTCCAACTGTCGCTCCCTGCCATGAGTGAGTAAACAGCTTCCAGGAATATTGCGAGTTGGATGCCTCAAGCCTCGCGGGTTGCCAGGGACCGTCGTCCACCTTGACCTCGACGGACCGGAGTGGCGTCCCATCGTTTAAAACGAACCCCAAAATCTGGTAACCGCCGCCTCGTCGCGATACTCGAGCAATGACCGATTTCAGCTGCATCCGAGTCACTTCGTTTTCAGTAAACTTCAGGTCACCACCGATTGCTTCGCCCATGACCGTCCGGTACCACCGGGCCTGGTAGTGGCCGACAAAGCGGTCTTCCTGAACGTGAATCCCGGACAGCCATTTTACGTTGGCGACCCCGTACCATCCCGGCATGACCAGCCGCACAGGAAAGCCTTGCTGACGGGGTAAGGGCTCTCCGTTCAGAGCGTAGGCGAGCAGCGGTTCGGGCTTCATGGCGTTTTCGAGCGAAATGCTCCGGGCAAACTGTTGGTCGAGCTTGAAGCTCTGATTCCGGAACGTCACTTCTTGCTCTCCATGATCGGTGCCGAAGAACACGACTTCGCGGGCTTCCTGCCGGACTTCGACGTCCGCGAGCAGGTCGCTCAACAGGGTCCCGGTCCACAGGCCGTTCGAAGCCAATCCGTGGACCCAGCGTCCGCTATTTCCCGAGCATTCGTAACCCGCCGCCAGTTCGACAGAGGGGCGTGCCTGAATGTCGGCGAGAGAAAGCTCCAGAGGAGAATCAATCAAGCCCGTCACCTGCAGCCGGTAGGTCGAGGCATCGATTTCAGGCTGGCCGTAGTGCCCGATGGAGAAGAATTCGTCTCTCGGGGTCAACGGGTTTTTAGTCGTGATTTTCCTGATGTCGTAGATACGGACCGGCGAGGTCGGATTGCCGGGGTTGAAGTTCTCCGGGATGTCGGTAAAGGGAACGAGCGTCTCTCCCTGGGCCAGAGCGGGTATCGCCCATTCAGGTACCCCTATCGCTAACAAGCTGGTCGCCGCCAGTCCCGCTCTTAGAATCTCCCTGCGGGTCATTTCCTTTTCCACCTACGAACTCCTTTCATCAGAATTGGACAGTCTCTTCCCGTTCACCGGCCACATAACGAGCAGCGTCCACCGTGTCGAGGACCAGTGAAAGGGCGTTTGCTACCATCAGAACCCTGATCCAGAGGCCGAAGAAATCGTCGGCTGGAATACGATCCAGTCGGGTCCACAAGAAGTACAGCAGCGGGAACCAGGGATAGTGACCCAGGCCCAGCAGGCGGCTGAAGCCTGTGAGGCCGGTCAATAGGGTCATCAAGATCACGTTGATGACCATGGTCCCCAGGACCAGTTGAGCCTCCAACCGGCCCACGAAAAAGAGGGGGATGGCTACGTTAACTGTCACCAGTAGAAGTAACCAGGGTTGCCAGTAAAAGGGCATCCGCATCATTCCTTTGTTGAACCGGAGAAACGAATTCATGATTTCTCTCCATTCTTAATGAGTTCGCCGGTAAGATTCAAGTCCTGGCCTAGGTGATAGCGATCACAGGTTGGTGGCTTGTTGCTGTGGAAGACTAGCCGTTATGCCCAGCAAAGCATTCATTGCCCTGACGGTGGCACTGCTCACATCTTCACTCACAGCCTGTATGCAGGACGTTAATTCACAGCTGATCGAAGCTGGGAGACAAGGTGACGCCAGGAACATTGAAGGGCTGCTTGCGGCCGGAGCTGAGGTGGATGCGAAAGATGAGAAGGGCATAACCGCCTT
>JAZFTY010000086.1:0-4184 GCA_036446935.1 Acidobacteriota bacterium
TCCTCTTTGCCCTTCAGGCATCGCGGAGGGCTCCCTCAAGTCAAAGCGTCTCTCAAGAGGATGTTCGGATCGTCTCTCTGGCTCCCAACTTGACGGAGATCCTCTTCGAACTGGGGGTAGGAGAACAGGTCGTTGGAGTCACCAAATATTTTTCCGATTCTTCCCAGGGACAACAGATTGAAGAAATCGGTGATTTCTTCAATCCCAATCTGGAGAAAATTATCTCTCTGAAGCCCACCCTGGTGATCGCCGAACATTGGCCCTCCTCACGAACGGTTCCTCGCCTCAAAGAATTTGGATTGCCTGTGTTGGAAACGATCAGCCCGACCTCATTGGAGGAGATTTACCAAATCATTCGGGAAGTCGGAAAAGTTGTTGATCGATCCCAGCCGGCTGAGACCCTCATCCAAAGTATGAAAGAACGACTCCGCGTGGTGAAGGAGCGTGCTCTTCAACTGAGCGATCGACCCTCGGTCTATATCGAAGTGGATCTCCCCACCTGGACCATTGGGAAAAGGAGTTTCATCACTGAAGCCTTTCACCTTTGTGGGGCTCGTAACTTATTTGACGACGTGGAAAAAAGAGCTCTACAAGCGTCGAAAGAGACCATCATCGCTCGCAATCCGGACATTATCCTGACCTACACGGTCAGTGCTTCCCTAATCAGCCAAAGACCCGGTTGGGATCAAATCAAAGCGGTTCAAAATGGGAGAATCCTGGACGACTTTGACCGGGCTCTCCTTTCCCATGGCAACCATCGCCTGATCGAAGGAATGGAAAAGTTTCAAGCTCGTATCCTGACCATGATGAGTGAACCATGAAGGGTACACACTCTTTGCTGATCCTGCTGGTGCTCACGATCCTCCTGGCTGGAGCTGCCCTCTTTATAGGTCCCGTCTCCAATCCTTCCTGGGCCATCATTCAGGGAATTCGGTTTCCCCGGGTGCTCTTGGCCATCATTGTAGGAGCGGGTTTGGCCGGGGCAGGCGCCGTTTTACAGGGGGTTCTTCGAAATCCTCTGGCAGATCCCTTCATTTTAGGCACCTCCAGTGCCGCCGCTGCCGGGGTTGTTTTAGCTGCGGTGCTGGGTTTCCAGCACTATTCCATGCTCTACTTCATGTCCATCGGCTTCGCTCTGGCTTCCATCTTTGTGGTTTACCGGATTGCCCAAATCGATGGTAGGGCTCCCATCCAGACCATCATCCTGGCCGGAGTCATCGT
Source organism: Acidobacteriota bacterium (assembly GCA_036446935.1). Taxonomy (GTDB): domain Bacteria; phylum Acidobacteriota; class UBA6911; order RPQK01; family JADFOI01; genus JADFOI01. The sequence goes on from JAZFTY010000086.1 coordinate 1,222, forward strand.
GAGTTTGTTCTTTAATGCGGCGGTGTTTCTCTTTTTCTCTATTTTTTATCGCGAATCGTTCGCCATGTTGTTTTACCTGCTGGGAACACTGACGGAGGGAAGTTGGACGCTGATTGGAATCTCGGCAGCCATCATCACCATCGGGCTTGGTGTGACCTGGCTTTTTTCACGGGAACTCAACATGCTCACCCAGGGAGAAACCACCGCCTTTCACCTGGGAGTCGATGTAGAGACCGCAAAGAAACTTCTCTTTGTGGCTGCCTCGACCCTGGTGGCCGCCTCCGTGGCGGTGGCCGGCATGATCGGATTTGTGGGCTTGATCGTCCCGCACATGATGCGCATGATCGTGGGTCCGGACCATCGTCTGCTCATCCCGGCCTCTGCTCTCGGGGGTGCCATTTTTCTGATTTTGGCCGATGCCCTGGCTCGCACGATCATGCCACCGTTGGAAATTCCCGTGGGGGCTCTGACGGCCTTGCTGGGATCCCCTTATTTTGTCTACCTGCTGCGCACCCGACAAAACTCCGGAGAGTTCTAGTGTCCACACTCCTGCTCGAACAGGTCAGTTTCCATTACCAGGGCGGCTTCGCACTTCAGGACATTGATCTATCGCTTCCTGAGAAGTCCTTTCTGGCCCTGATCGGACCCAATGGGAGTGGCAAGACGACTTTGCTGCAGCTCATGTCTGGCCTGCTCCAGGCCAAGAGTGGTCAAATCCGTTTGCAGGACCGCCCCCTGAACACGTTGAGGCGGCGAGAATTGGCCAGACAAATTGCCGTGATTGCCTCGGACCAATACTTTGCATTTCCCTTTCCGGTGGCTGAGATCGTGGCTATGGGCCGTTTCCCCTATCTGGGAAGACTCCAGAAACTGACCGACCGCGATCTCCAAATTGTGGAAGAGGCACTTCAAAGAACGGAAATTGGACACCTGAAAGATCGCCCCATCTCTCAGCTCTCCAGCGGTGAGCGCCAGCGCGTCCTGCTGGCCCGGGCAATCGCCCAGAGCCCCGCTATCTTGATGTTGGATGAACCCAACACCCATCTAGACATTCACCACCAAATTGAGGTCTTCCGCCTGCTTCAACATCTCAATCAGGAGCATTCCATGACCGTGGTGGTCGTTTTACATGATCTGACGGCTGCTTCAACCTTTTGCCGCACCGTCGCTCTTCTCAGTGAAGGGAAGCTTGTGAAGACGGGAACACCCCAGGAAGTCATCACCACCGAGACGATTCGCAGTGTCTATCAAGCCGATATTGAGGTCCACCCCAGTCCAACGGGTGGATTTCCCCAGATCAGCTACGGGGGAACCGCTGACCGCTGATCGCGGTCAGCGGAAATTCCAAATTCCAAATCCCAAACAAATTCAGAATCTCAAATTCCAAATCCGCAATGAATTCCTTGTTTCTATTTTCTATTTTCTGCGCACTGAAACGGGCTTTGGGCGCTTCAGTGCGCTACAATAGGGTGATGCGCGCTAAGAAAAGAATAGCCGCGGTATTGATTTACGGTCTGAGCATTGCCGCCTTGCCGGCGGGAGCCACACCCGATCGGGCGCCACCCGCTGCCATAGAAACCATCACCGAAGCCGACCTCAAGTCCACCCTTTATTTCTTGGCCTCCAAGGAAATGCAAGGCCGTGAGTTGAATACCTTGTTTAACAAGATCACCTCAAACTATCTGGCTCATCGATTCGAATTGATGGGTTTGGAGCCAGTCTCCCCTGATGGCTATTTCCAATATTTCAACATAGTCCAGGCCGAACTTCTGGACGGCAACACCCTGGAGATTCGGAGCTCCGACTCGTCTTCCTCCACCGTGGCCGTCGTTCAGGAAGATTTCTTCCCATCCCCTTTGTCAGCCAATGGCCACATAAGCGCACCGTTGGTCCTGGCAGGTTATGGAATCACGGCTCCCGAGCATCGGTATGACGACTATCAGAAACTCGAGGTCCAGGGGAAGATCGTAGTCGTGTTGGATGGTGAGCCGGGTGGAATGGACCCCGACAGCCCCTTTGATGGGATATTGGATTCCAGATACAGCGAAGAGTTTTACAAGATCAGGAATGCTCAGGCTCACGACGCTGCAGGCCTCATCATCGTCCAAAACGGGAGAGCTCGCTCTCGGAGAGGCAACTTTTCACGCCATGCCCAGTTCACCTGGCCGGAAGATCCCTCCCGAGCGAGATATGACCTGAAAGTGTGGGAAGAACAGGTAAAGATCCCGGTAATCCATCTTTCGAGTCAGCTTGCCCGCGAGCTTCTACGGAGTACTCGAGTTGACCTGCGGGAGATTCAAAGAAAGATTGATAAAGAATTCAAATCCCAAGGTGTTCCACTGCCAGGCCTGGAGGCCACGCTAGAGACTGCGATCGTTCGCAGCCAGACTCGTATCCGCAATGTTCTGGCTTACCTACCCGGTTCGGATCCAAATCTGAAGGATGAGGTGGTGATCATCAGCGCTCATTTCGATCATATGGGAAATCACGATGGCGAAATCTTCCAGGGTGCCGATGACGATGCCAGTGGTACGGCGGGTTTGCTGGAAATTGCTGAGGCCTATGCACTGAGCCCTGAAAAACCGGCACGATCGGTCCTCTTTGCGGCCTGGAACGCGGAAGAGCGGGGGCTTCTGGGCTCCCGTTACTATGTTGAACGGCCTGCCCTTCTCCTGGAGAACACCACCGCACTGTTTCAAATGGATATGATTGGCCGCAACGAAGAGATCCCTGACCCCAATAATCCCCGATTTCTGGGGCTGCAAAAGCAAAGTGCTGAGAGCAACACCAATAGTGTGCATGTCATGGGTTATAGTCGCAGTGAAGATTTGCGCCGTTTGGTAACCCAATCCAATGGAAGGATCGGACTAGAACTCAAGTTCCAATACGACGATACCCCTGCCAATTTGCTTAGACGGAGCGATCATTGGCCCTTTCTCTCCAATGACGTACCGGTACTCTTT
>JAZFTY010000087.1:0-6672 GCA_036446935.1 Acidobacteriota bacterium
AGGGAGGGCTCAACTTCTGGAATGGATGCCAACCTCTCCATGAGCTCATCACGGAGTAAAACGAACTGGTTGAAATATTCCTTCTCGACTCCCTTGTCCGAGGGTAAAGCTGCCAGTTCTGTAGGATTAATATACTGACCGCTTCGGTTCTGGACCCGATAATCGAGATGAGGTGCGGTAGAAAGGCCGGTGGTACCGACTCTTCCGATTCGTTCTCCCTGCTTGACTCTCTGGCCTCGGCGCACGTCCATGCGAGAGAGATGAGCATAGCCGGTAACGTAGCCATTGGGGTGACGAACCCTCACCAGGTTACCAAAACCTCCCTTTCGTCCAGCGAAAATCACGGTTCCATCGGCGGAAGCCAGGACGGGGGTTCCCCGGGGAGCACCGTAGTCCACTCCCAGATGAGGGCGTCTTATCTTTAAAATCGGGTGATAGCGCGAATGAGAAAATCTGGATGTGATACGGCGGTCAAAAGCAAAGGGGGCCCTCAAAAAAGGTCTTCTTACGCCATCGCCATTCTCCTGGTAGTATCCCCTGCTCTGGGGATTTTCAAACAGGAAGGCGGAATAGGTGCCAGCCCGATGGACGAACTGAACCGCCAAGATCTCCCCATATTTCACAAATTCTCCATCGAGATATTTTTTCTCCACAATCAGCTTGAACGACTCTTTGGGCCAGATCGCGGTAAAGTCAATATCCCATTGAAGGATCTGGTGTAGGGACTCAATGAGCTGGGGACTTTCTCCCTGGGCCACCAGCGTCTCCCAAAGCGAGCTCACCACTTCCCCATATAACTCCCTGACCACCACCTCAAAATCATGCTTGTGGAGAGAGCCTACGTACTGGTCGGCCTCATATTTCACCCGAAGATATTCCTCAGCATCGATGTGGTATTCCAGATCGTGGAAAGTCCCATCGACCAACCGTCCAATGAGGAGGCGATGTCCCGGCATCACTCGATTCAGATCATAGACCGACTGGACATCTTGAACCAGATAATGAATTTGACTCGCCGTAAATCCCGAGTCAAACAAGACCTCCTGGAGGGTGGAATTGGCTTGGATGAGACTTTCCAACCTTTCCACCTGAGGCTCATCGACTTCGAAGTGGCAAATGACCATTTCTTCTCCGGCCAGAACAGCTGCACCCTCCCCACTGGAGGAGAACGCGTAAAAGAAAAGGAGGCCAAAACCCACCACAGAAACGCTTATTAGAGAAACCCATCTATCCCAAACCAACAGCACCCCTACCTCCCGATCTATCCTGTCTTTGTTTTCTTTTTATTCAGGAAATCTTCGACCACCGAGGGAACAATCCCCTCTACAGAGCCCCCCAACAAAAATATCTCTTTCACCAACTTGGAACTCAGATACGTGTATTCCTCCGCCGGTACCATGAATACCGTTTCAATTCCCGGCTGCATCCGGCGGTTCATGAGGGCCATTTGAAACTCGTACTCATAGTCGGTCACCGCTCGAATACCCCGCAGGATCACCTGTGCCTTCTGGGCAATGGCGTAATTCACAAGTAAACCTTGAAAGGTTTCAATCTGAACATTATCCCACTTCCCGGTGACTTCCCGCAGCATCTCCAACCGCTCGTCTGTAGTGAAAAAGGGCGTTTTCTCAATATTGACCAGTACAGCGACAATTACCCGGTCGAAAATACCCCGGCTTCTTCCGATGATATCCACATGCCCATTGGTCACCGGGTCAAAGGAACCCGGATAAATCGCAGTCACTTCCTTCGCCATAGATTGGGCCTATCTTAAAAGACTCGGCCGTCCTTGACAACACTTTTCACGACTCCTATAGTGAGCAGGCCTCGCTGGGTTTCCCCTTTCTCTTCAGAGTCTGTCAGGCCTGTTTCTGCGAAGCTTTTTTCGCTTTGCTGGAAAGGCTTTGGCACAAAAACCAGGCTATTCTTCGATCTCTTGTTCGCAATATTCTGTTGGACCCATCGAGCGTGGACGACGTCCTCCAGGAGGCATTCATCAAATTACTCGAATCCAACAAACACTTCTCCAACAAAAATGAAGCCTACAACTACATGCGAAAAGTGGTCTTCAATACCAGCATCGACCACTACCGTTGCCGGCGGCGGCGTAATGCATACTCCTTGAGCCCCGGCAACCCTGCTTCTCTATCCTCCAGTGCTCCCAACCCATTAAACCTGCTCATTGAGAACGAAAGGGATGAGGTTAAAAACTCGATTCTGAAAGAAGTCCGCAAGACCCTGGGAAAACTGCCTCCCGAACAGAAAGAGGCCATCGACATCGCTTTCAATCGAAATCACCGGAAAATCAAGGATATCTGCACAGAACGAGCAATTCCCTACTCGACCATTCGCAGTCGCGTGACCGCAGGTATCGATCACATTCGACGCCAGTTGACCCTCAAGGGAATCTATCGAACCCTCGGAGAGGTACCTGAGGTACCCGAGGGAAGGGGCCGAGGCAAGGTCCAATCGAGTGGGAGTACTCAGGTATAGTCCAGGGTTTAATGATCGACAACTTCCTACCCTGCCGGCGGCTGGGTGGAAAACAAGTGTGGACTACTGAGCCATTGGGATGGCGGTCGAGGTAATCGCACCCCCTGGGGTCACGGAACGGACCTGATCAAAGAAGTCTAAAATTCTGGGAGAGAAGAGTTTCTCGGACAACTGGTAGTCAGGCTGTAGATACAGCACCCTTTGGAACTGGTCTTTGGCGCTTTCGAGAAGCACCATGTCGGGTTCTGGGCTGATAAAGGTCTGGTGACAGTACATCGCCCCCAAGAGAGCATGGACCTGGACGTATCCCTCTCCAATCGCCTCTAAAGCCGCTTCCAAAATCCGGACGGACTCGTCCGATCGGCCATCGAAAAAGGCCAGCAGCGCTTCTCGTATCTCGACTTCGCTCTTGATTTTCTTGAGGCCCTTGTCGACCACTGTCTGGCCGGGGAAAAGAGCATTCGCCCTCTGAAACTTCTCCCTTGCTTCCTGGTATTCTCTCTCCTCGAGATGTCGTTGTCCTTCAAGAGCTAACCGCTGACCCTCGATCCGATTTCGTATCCGGTTGTACTGAGCTGCCAGGTTTTTCTGATCGTATAGCTCGGGATCCAACCCACGAGCCTGGTCGTAAAGCGAGACCGCTTGCTTGTAGGCCCGTTTTCGATCGGCTTCCTCGGCCTCTTTCCGGAGTTGGAGAAAGATCTCCAGTCTCCGCTCTTGAATAAACTCCATCGCCTTTTCGAGATCCTTGTCCGAACCTCGCAACCATCCACCCAGCTTGCGAAAAACATTGCCACCTTCTTCCGCTCTTCCCTCAACACCCAAAGAAAGGGCCAGAATCGTTATCCTCATCATCTCCTTGCGAGAACTGGCGCTGCGAGCCTGCTGATGCAGGTCGAGGTAAAAACGCTTGATGACACCGTCAAGATTTTTCTGAAGCTCTTCCCTTTCCCTGATGTCGGTCTCCAACTTCAGGGCCCGTTGGTAGACCTCCATAGCGCCAGGATAATCACCCGCTCTTTCCCTCTCGCGGGCTTCGGACTCGTAGAGTTTTGCCTTGGTGAATTTCCCAGTCTCAGTTTGGCTCAGGATAGGATGGGCACCCAGAAACAGGCCCATGAGAAAGATTACGATGAGGAGTCTCTTTTCAAGCATTGTGAAACACCGACATACCCATTTTCATGGTAAAATAATCATGCACGGGACATCAAATTTCCGTCGTGGTCTTCAGGATTTTCCTGGTTCGGACACTCTAGCAATGCTTCGATTCTAAACTCCGTTAGAACTCTATGGCCCCTAAGAAAATCGGAAGATACAAAATCGAAGGCCTGTTAGGCCAAGGAACAATGGGGGTCGTGTTCAAAGCCTATGACCCCGCTCTGGAGCGTCACGCCGCCATTAAGGTCATGAACACGGGCGTCGAGGTGGATGACGAGCTTCGAGCCCGCTTTTTTCGAGAGGCTCGCTCAGCTGCCAAACTCAGTCACCCCAACATCATTTCCATCTACGAACTGGGTGAGAATCGGAAGCGCCCTTTCATTGCCATGGAATACGTGGAAGGGGAAGATCTGAAGGCTATCATTAAGAAACGGGCTTTCATTCCTCTGAAAGAAAAGCTTCGTTGGATCAGCCACATCTGCGAGGGACTGGATTACGCCCATGGTCATGGCGTCATTCATCGTGACATCAAACCGGGAAACGTTTTTATCACCAAGGAGGGTAAATTAAAGATTCTGGACTTCGGTCTGGCTCGGCTTGCCTCATCGGAAATGACACGAAGCGGAGTGCTTCTAGGAAGCCCTTACTACATGTCCCCGGAACAGGTAAAAGGGAGCCAGGACATTGACGGACGCAGCGATGTTTTCAGCGTGGGTGTGGTCCTTTACGAGTTGCTCTCCTATCGGAGACCGTTTGAAGCCGACACTCCCACTTCCGTTTGTTTTCAGATTGTGAGTGAATCCCACCACCCCATCCGTCTCGTCCTTCCAGGCTGCCCGGCAGAGCTTGAACACATCATCAATCGGGCCCTGTCCAAGGACCGGGAAACACGCTATCAAAATGGATCCGAGCTAACGGCCGATCTACTGGAGTTACAAGACCAACTCCCCAGGCTTCAGGAGGTCTTGGGGAAAGGCATCGAAGCCCTTCAAGGGGAATTGAAAAAGGGCCACAAGGAATTCGAGGACCCGCTCATCCAGGGTCTTGTCGATGATAGGCTCTTTGACCCAGAGGCACTCCCCCCACAAGGCGGTGACGCCCTGCTGGGATCTGAGTCTGCTCCGGACGACTACGGGAACCTGCTGCTTCGTCACGCCGACCTCAATCGGCGCCTCGATCTGATTGCCCGAAGGAAGTCAGAGGGCCAGCAGATCCTTGAACTATTCAAAACAGCTCATCGACAGTTAAAGAATAATGAGCAGGATGCCTGTGGAAGCAGCCTGCAGGCCATTCTCAAGCTCCACCCTGGGAACGGTGAGGCGCTGCGAATGAAGCAGACTCTCCAGGAAAACCACCACGACGACGAAACGCAATTGCGGCTTGAGGCAGCTCTGGCAGCCGCTCGCAGCGCTCTGGATGAGGAAAACTTTGAGCGCTGTCTGAAGGTGATCTCATCAGCTCTGGAACTCGGTCCAGGCCACCCTGAGGCACTGGCCCTCAAGAACAAAGCCTTGGAGGGTCTCAATCTCGGGAATCTGGAGGAGTTGTTAGTCACCGCCCGCCAGTATGCGGGGGACCAGGATTACGAGAATTGCTACCAAACAACTGCTGAAGGGCTGAAGCTTCATCCGGAGCATCCTGAACTCCTGGAGATTCGGCAGAGTGCCAAGAAAGCGATCGATCAGCAACGTCAAGTGGCAGCCCTACTGGAAAAAGCCCACCGGCGGCTGGACAAGGAAAAGTACAGCCAGGCGCTTCAATTCGCTGAGAAAGTACTGGCAGTGGAGCCCGAGCACCCGGAAGCCCTTGACTTGAAGCGAAGCGCTCAGGAGGCATTGACCCCTGCCCGTCCCAACCTCAAAGAGCTTCAAAACCAGGCATCGAAAAACTCTACTTCTCAGGAAGAATACCAAACCCACATTGCGAAACTGCTGGAATTTGTGCACAACGAAATCAAGCGAGAAGACCTTCAATCTGCTCTTCACAATTTATCGTTCTTGTTGGAACTGGAGCCGGATCACCCTGAGGCGCTGAAACTCAAACAGGAAACCGAAACAGCCCTCAGTAAGCAGGTCCCTCCCGCTCCATCGACTTCAGACCAGGAAAGGTCGGCATCTGAGGGCAGCGAGGATACTCAGGTGCTGGAAGACGTGACTCTGGTCCTTGAAAAACAAACCTCTACGACGGGGGCCTCCCCCCTTCCCTTGAAGGTTCACGCTTTCCTGAGTAAAGCGTGGTTCAAGCCGCTGGCCGGGGGCGTTTTGGTGGTTCTCTTGCTGCTGGCTGCTGTTACGGGGTGGCCCGCAAATCAAGGGGAGCCAATGGCTGGCTCACTCATCCTGAATATTGTGCCCTGGGCCAGCGTCGATTCGATCACCCGAGTCGATACGGCTGAAGCACTCCTGATTGAGCAGGATCTGACCACCCCATGTGTGGTGTCCATGCCACCAGGCAAGTACCGCGTTCGAGTGAGCAATCCCTACTTTCAGGGGTCGTTGGAGTTTGAAGTGAGCATCGCTGCCAACAAGACCTCTGTGATTCATAAAACGTTGCCCACCTTTGATGTAGAGCAAGCGCTTTCCGCTGCCGTCAAACCCGGATTGTAGCTAGCCCGGCTAGGCCCACTTGGAAGCAGGGGCGGGCTTGCCAAAGAGGTAACCCTGGGCCAGAGCGAAGCCCATTTGGCCACAGATCTCCTGTTCTTCTTTATTTTCAACGCCTTCAGCCAGGCAAGCCACTCCGATTTCCTGTACCATCTTGGCCAAAGACTCGACCAACTTCTGCTTGGCGACGGGGGCTTCGTGGATGTTGGCTATGAGAGCGGAATCAAACTTGAGATAGTCGGGTGGCACTTCCACCAACTCAAGCAAGCGGGCCTGACCAGCTCCGAAATCGTCGTAGGCCAACTTCATGCCGAGATCCGTCAGCTGGACGCGAAGCTCTCGCATTTTTCCAAGGTTGGTGACGGCAGCTTCATGGATTTCCAGGGTGATGGAAAGGTCAGGCGCTTCCAAACGGAGT
>JAZFTY010000088.1:0-6548 GCA_036446935.1 Acidobacteriota bacterium
CCCACTGCCCATGTCCAGAAGGGGAACTCCAACCTGAATGGATGGATTATCGGACCCACCCGTCACACTGAGGATCCCGGTGCGTGCCTGCAGGAGCGCGTCATAACCGGACTTCTCGTGATCGGGACCTCGTGTCCCGTAAGCGGACAGAGACACGTAGAGGATATCGGGCCGCACCGCCCGCACAACATTCTCATCCAAACCCAATTCAGTTGCCTTCCAGCCCACAAAGTTTTCCACCAGGACATCACACCCTTTGACCAAATGAAGAATGAGGTCTCGCCCCTCAGGCTGGGACACATCCAGGGCCAGAGAACGCTTCCCCCGGTTGACGGCTACAAAGTAGGCTCCCCACTCACCTTTGTGGGGGCCCATAGCACGCATCGGGGTACCCTTTACCGGATGTTCGACTTGGATGACATCCGCACCCATGTCGGCCAGGATCATGGTGGTGGATGGTCCCGCAATATTGGTGCTCAGGTCGAGTACGCGAATCCCGGTTAGAAGGTCCGTCAACTCGTTAGTGCCTCGAGGAAGAAGTGACTAGGTGCATCTATAGGCGAGTATACACGAGGCAAGTTACACGAGCACTAATGCGCATGCTGGCGATCGGGCCTGTTCATATCTTCGAACTCTTCCAGGCGTTGTCGAAGCGGATCAATCACCACGGGGTCCTCGAGATTCAGCTGCTGATAGCTATAGAGCAAGCGTTCGAGCGCATCCTTCTCCACCTGATTATAGTCATCTATATCATGGGAGTGGCGAATATCCACCTCATGGATGAACTTGAGACTCTGTTCCAGATGATCACGAGCCAGGTCCCATCGCTCTTGTTTGGAATAGACGATTCCCAGGTTGTAGAAAGCACGACCTTCTCCCAACGGATCTCCCGCCTTTTGGGACAGGGTTAAGGTCTGCCCGAGCGCTGCCTCTGCGGATGGATAGCGACTTTGCATAATCCCCACATATCCTACATTCAGCCAGGCGTTGGCTTCCCAGATCAGGTTTTCGATCTCTGCCGCCGATTGAGCGGCTTCACGCGAATGAGTCAGTGCTTGATCAAATTGGCCCAGATGCAGATGGGCCGTTCCTAAATTGAAGAGGGCAAGAGTATACTTGACCTTGTCACCAATCTCCCGGGCAAGCTGCAGCGCGATCTCGCAATCGGCTAGCGCGGATTCCGGCATCCCCTGTCCCAGGTGAGCATAGGCACTGGAGAGATAGGTGGAAAACAAAAAAGATTGATCTTCCAGCTGCCGAGCGGTGCTTCGCACCGACTCGATCAAGGACAAGGCTTCTTGGAACTCACCATCATTGAGCAGTTCGGTGGCTTGAATTCGATCTCTTCGTGCCTCGAAGCGTCTTTGAAACGTATCGTCTCCGCTGGCCTTCGCCACCACTCGACTCAGCTGTAACCCGTTCCCAAGAATCGTTTTGGAGTACTGGACTCTACGCTGTTCGGGTTGGTCGCGCCAGGAGTGAATGGAGGAGTCGAAGTCGACAAGCAGCGTTTCAAGGGCAGCCTTGGCCTGGGCGGGTTGCTGTTGGATGGCTTCGTGCAACTCTTGTAAACGACCATCCTCGAGATAATCCAGCCAGCGCGACGGATCCTCCGTCTCTGCGGTCTGCAGAGTGACGACCAAGAAAAGCAGGGACAAGGACATAGGAGGGCTCAAAGGGACCACTGAAGGTTCAATTAGAGGCTGAAGCTGCAATTTGGAACGGTATCCGGCGTTGCAAACGCTGGTCGGAAATCTGATCCTGAACGTCAAGGACCAGTTCGTATGCACCCGACTCCAAACCCGATAAGTCGAATTTGTGAACCAGATGAAGCCGCTCTTTGTTTTCAGCATTCATATCGTCAATTTTCAACTGTTGGCTGATCACTTTCTGAGAATCTTTGATGATGTCCGCCAGACTCACCAGATAGCCTGATTTGGAGGAAGCATCGATCTGGAAGTTCGAGAGTTGAAAGAAGATGAGAAGATCCTGATCCTGCTGAAAGATCCTAGAGACGTTCGGAAACACCTTTGCTGGCCCAAAGGGACTGGCTTGCCCCACCGCAGCGTCAAAGTCGATTCGGTCGGCCAGCACCACTGAGCTGATGGTCAGGTTTTCTTTGGACACGCTGGGCAGGATAATGCCAACACTCTTGGTTCCCACCTTTTCACTGTTGGCGTCGTGAATGATGACGTCCAGCTTATAGCGGCCGGGTGCCAGCTGCATGGATTTCTGGTAGATCGACTTCTGGTCGGCATTCTCTGTGGACCCCTGGGTGTCTTTTGTACTTCCGATGGTTTCCTCAAAAACGTGGAGAATTCTCCCGTTGACAGCGCTGACTTGGCCATAGACGTCGATGACGGAACGATAAACGTCACCTTCCGCCATGTAATCGAGGTATTTATCTGGAATCATTATCGTTATCGGAACCAGGTAATTGTTCTCATCTACAGGGAAGTGGTGGACCTCCACTTCAAACGGGAGCAGCTCATAACGAATGTTGGTCAGAACCTCGGGACGCCGGAAATCTGCAAAATCGATACTGGGTGGTCGCTGCAGGTTGGTCAGAGTCGTCAATTTCTCAAAGGGTTGATCCTTGGCTCTGCCATAGCCGATAAGAAGCGGATTGGTCCAGGGCATGGGCGAGGTTTTCCTCACGATTCGATCCACACGGTTGGCCTGTCCCATCATCTCCGCATCCGTCATTCCGCCACCGGGCATCCGCAGCAACGCATCTTTGTCGTCATAGTTGGTAGTGAGACGGTACTCGCCGGTTAAGGTGTCATCTACAAATTCGATTTCGATATCATCACCGACGCCTTCCAGGTAACGGTACTCCCACCGCTCCCAGGGATAGGTGCTGGTGGATCCACCGCCCTCCCAGGAAGGTCGCTGGTAATGGCCTCCGCTGGGATGGGCCTCAAGGCGATCGGGTGCACCATACTTGATATAGATCATTCCCCGATCTGTTTTCCAACCAGGAATACCGGATGCAAAGCGCTCGTTGGCATATTGGAGACGCCGGTAATGTTCTTCTTTGAATTCGTTGTAACTGGATCTTGGAGAGGGATCACGCCGAGTCCAGAATTGCTCGATGAATCTTTCCTTCTCTTCGGTGGTCTGAAGCTTCTTGAACACCGTCTTCTCAGGGTCGGTGATGGTATAGAGCACATCTTCATCGAGCCACTTTTTGAAATAATCCTCCATCTCCTCGTCGTGCGACTGAGCCGTCATGGAGCCAAAAAGCAACAGAGATGCTCCGAAAAAATACAGGAAATTCTTTCTCATCTTTACCATGGGTTCTCGCTGCTCCTTGTCGTCTGACCGGTTACCTAATTTGCATAGATTATACACCAAATCAGGCAAAGGATCATCTGGAGAGAGGAAATCGATCATGGGTGATTTGAGAGTTGTTCGCCAGCCGACAGGTTGGGCCCGTGGGCTGAAGCCCACGGCTCTGTTATTTCTCGTAAACCCATACCCTTGAATGATCCTGGTGATTCTGTCAGAGCCGCAGGCTTTAGCCTGCGGGCCTCTTGGCCCTCTAGTGTCTCGTCCCATGAATACCATGACGTTTGCTGATGGGGCGTGGGAGGGGAGATCAAGGAGCGAGGAGGAGGTGATGCAGGGACATCGGCGACGACGAGCGACGCAGAGACCGCCCGCAACCCCCATCAGCCCGAAGGGTGGCGGCGGGACGGCATCAATTTCGTTGTCGCTCCTCCTCCACGATGTTACTACATCACGTCGTCGTCGCTTCGCGAACTCGACGCCGTCGCGCTCGCCACAAACGTCATGGTATTCATGGGACGAGACACTAACTGATCTCGACGAAATAGGGTATGGCATTGAGGGCCAGGCCCACGAAAAGTAAGGTCAGGGATGAGAGGAGGAAAACCTGATAGTAGGGGACGTTGGTCTCCAGAGTCTTCTGTACGAACACCCCCTTTTCAATCTGGTCAATGGTCGTATAAGCGGTTTCCAGCTGGGCTTTGTTGCGAGCGTCGAAGTACTGTCCCCCTGAGTCGGAAATGGCCTGAATCAGCTGCTGGACTCTCTCTTTTCGCGTGATCTCAGCCCCCAACTCCACTCCAATCAGGTAGACACGATAGCCATAGAAACGTGCCTCAGCCAGAGCATCGACCGGGTCTCTTCCATAGTTGTGCTCCCCGTCGCTGAAGACGACAATCACCTTGTTCTTGGTTTCCGGATCCTCTTCCCGTCGAAACAAGTCGATCGCCGTATCGATTCCTTCCCCAATGGCCGTCATCCCCTCACCGATCAGTATGGCTGGATCGATCATCCGAATATACTTTTCCAGGTAGAGGCGATCCGTGGTCAAAGGACTGACCACATAACTGTTTTCCGAGAAGGTGACCAAAGCCAGTCGATCTTCTTCTCTTTTGGACACGAAATCCAGCAGGGCGTTTTGGACGGCCTGCATGCGGGTCTCGGGTATGGGGAATTCTCTTAGATCCCCGCTAGCCCGCGCCTCGTACAATTCTCGATGTTCTTCCCATCCTCCCATCACCTCCTGCATGCTGGAGGAAAGATCCACGACCAGCACGATGTCCAGTCCTTCCAGTTCAGTGATGCCTTCTTTAAAGGTGATGCGGGGTTCCATGAGAGCGAGGCCGATGCCCAGCAGCCCAATGACCAGAAAGATTCGGGGAAGAAACCTCAGATATGAAGGCTTCAGGAGCGGTATGATGGGGTGGCTCACCAGGCTGTGGGCCAGGAAATGCTTTTTCTTTCTCCACTGGATGATCGCCAGCAAAAGCAAGACGCCGATCAGGATATAAAGGACTTCAAATCGCGCAAAGGTCACGGCTGATCACACAATTTCTTGATTTCTTTCACATCCTGCCGAAAGGTGTCATTCCATCCGCCGCCGTTTTTCGGTGAATAGCGGCAGCTCTGCCCGTGCTCAAAAACTCGAACCAGCGCGTCTTTCTGGCTGTGGGGGAGCTTTTCCTGGCTCAATCTGGCAGCCAACTCCGGGTCGGTCAGACCCTGGGCTGGTATCTCCCAGAAATAATGGATGTACTTTTGCACCACTTTCTCCAGGTCCTGATACTGATTCTTTATCTCCACATGGTTGCTGGTCATACTCTTTTCCAACTGATCGAGTGAGAGCCAGCATTGGCGCAGAAACTTCTTGCGGCTCAACTGTCGCCTTCTGGCTTGCCAGTCGGGCACTTGTCTCCACACCCAAACTCCCAGTGGCAGGCTGCTCACCAGCAAGCCCGCCATTCCGGCCAGCAGGGGCAACCAGCTTCGCAGGGGGACCCCAGAGCTGGGCAGTGATTCCTGAATCCAGGCCTCCTCAACCGGTTGATTCAGTGTGCTTCTCACGGACATGGGCCAGGGTGGGATCATCATTTCTGCAGTGGTGGGTTCGTTGGCTCCCGATGCGCCGCTCTTTCCGTAAGTGAAGATCCAACCAGGGATTTCCACCTGTTTGTCACCGATTTCGTAGTTGGCCAGCAAATAGTCGAAAACGTGGCGGATCTCATCTCCCACTTCTTCAGTGAAGTGCTCCCTTTCCATCAAATAGAAAGGCTCGAAGCTGACATGTTCCTCGTCAAAGTACTCCGTAGCCACTTCCACATCTTGCGGTACTGTCACGGTGATCCGATAGTTGATGCGATCTCCAGGCCAGACCGAAGTCTGGCTGGTACTTGCCTCGATAATAGGTTGGTCCCGGGAAGTCTCGTCCTGGGCGTTCACTACGGCGGTGATGCCCACCATCAGTAACACGGCGATCAATCCATTTCTCATCATCTTTTCCTCATTAAGAACAAACTATAAAGTAACTCGTAGAAAGGTTCATCGGTCTTAATTTCCTGAAAGTCCAGGCCATATTGATAAAAATGCGTAATCAGGTCCCGCCGCTGTTGTCTCAGATGTTCACGGTAGATCAACCGGTTCTTTCGAGACAACCGAATACATTGCTGTTGACCTGTTTCCAGGTCTCGAAAGCGAAGAAAGCCCTGTCCCTCAGGAAGTTCTGTCTCCAGAGGGTCGTTGAGTATAATGGGAATCAGGTCATTTTTGGAAACGAGTTGTTTAAAGACGACTTCCTCGAACATATTCTCCTGAAAAAAGAAATCCGAGATCAGAAAAACGATACTCATTCTACTCAGGCGTTGGCGCAGTCGCTCCAGGGTCGGCATGATGCGGGTCGTCGTGTGCTTGCCGGGTGTGAAATCCCACAACCGGTTGAGCAAGGTCCACAAATGGGCCCTGCCTTTTTTCGGATCAATTTCTACTTCCACCTGATCGGTGAACCCCAGAAAACCGATGCGCATCTGATCGGACAAGGCAGAAAAGGCCAGCATGGCCGTGATGTAGAGTAAGAGCTCTTTTTTGGAATGCGCTCCCGTCACGAAATTCATGGAGTTGGATAAATCCGCTGCCACGAAAATGTCAATATCCTTCTCCTCATGAGTATTCTTGATGAGGGTGTAGCCCATTCTGGCCGTCGCATTCCAGTCAATTTTGCGGGTGTCGTCCCCAAACTCGTACTTCTTGTGGTCCCAGAAATC
>JAZFTY010000089.1:0-5485 GCA_036446935.1 Acidobacteriota bacterium
GGATTCCAGCGGTGTCGCAGGTTTCTGTAGTTCCCACCTCCGTCGGCTGCTCAAACAGACATTGAAGACAGGCGGAACGGTTGGGCTGGAAGGCAAAGGCCACTCCATAACTTCCCACACAAGCTCCATAGATCCACGGGATGTTCTCCTTGACCCCAAAGTCATTGATCAGAAAGCGAGTTTCAAAGTTGTCCGTCCCATCCACAATAAGGTCACTGTCTCGGCACAACCTGTCGATATTCTGCCAGGTAACGTCTTCGATCACCCCCTCGATTTCGACATCGGAATTGATGGCACGGAGCTCTCTTGCGGCAACGGCTGCCTTGGGGAGTCCCTGCTGAGCATCCTTTTCAGTAAAAAGACTCTGTCGCTGAAGATTGCTCTTCTCCACAAAGTCGCGGTCGATCAGTGTCAACTTACCGATCCCAGCCCTCGTCAACATCTCTGAGCTGACCGTACCCAGGGCTCCACAGCCGACGAGTACAACTTTGGATGCTTGAATCCTTTTCTGTCCCGCTTCTCCGATAGCAGGAAAGAGAATCTGGCGGGAGTATCGATCGGTCATGGGTTGATTGTATCACCGTGGGAAAGTACCCGGGCACCCGCTGTGTCGAGATCGAAGACCCGGAAATCAGCCTGGGTGTCTTGTGCCGAAAGAGTTTCCAGCATCCAGCCTCCGATCTCTTCCTCGTGATCATCAACCAGTGCGATGACGGCCGAGCCAGAGCCACTGATGGAAATTCCCAGGAGCGAGGCGGATAGTTCGGGGTCAAGATTTTCGAGGTCGAGCAGCTGTTGGATACCTGGAACCAGTTGTGCGCGAAACGACTGATGGAGACGGTCAGACGTGGCTTCACGCAGCAGGTCCTTTCGCCCGCTGTTTAACGCGTGAATCAGCAGAGCGCAGCGCTGCACATTGTGGGTCGCATCTTGAAGAGAATACTTTTGGGGCAGAATGGCTCGGGCCTCGCTTGTGGAGATGGTTGCCTCAGGAATCGCCAGGACAAACCGGCAGGATAAGGAAGAGAGAAGCTTTTCAGCCTGCATTCGGTCATCGCTGGCCCACGACAACACCCAACCTCCCAGCAGGCTGGCGGACAGGTTGTCGGGATGGCCTTCGAGCGGATAGGCGACCTGGAAGATCCGTTCGGTGTCGAAAGCAGAACCACTGACCGTTTCCGCTATCTTGATGCCCGCAATGATGGCGGCGGCACTGCTTCCCAGTCCCCGCTTGAGTGGAACGGGATTGTCCATGCGGATTCGCAGCCCGGGCGGTTGCATTCCCAGAAGCGAAAAGGCGTCATGCATGGAGCGGGAAATCAAATTATCCTTTTCTGAAAAAGAGGGACCGGAATTGGCTCCTTGGACCCACTCGATCTGCTTCCCATCCGTGGGCTCCACCTGTACGGTCAAATAAAGATTTAAAGCCGCAGAAACGGTATCAAAACCGGATCCCAGATTGCTGGTGCTGGCCGGAACGCGAACGGAGAAGGGCTCACCTACCTTAGTCATTTTCAGTTTTCAGTTGTCAGAGCGCGCTTCGCGCGCGTTCCAGGTTCCAAGTTCCAAGTTCCAGGTCTTCCCATCTTCTATCTCCTGTTAGTTGTCTGTTGTGTCCAAACGTCGCTTCTAGCCGCTTTCCGCCCTTTCAAAGATCAGAAGATTCAACCTTGAAGTGGGAGAATAAGAAGCGGCTTCCTGGTCCCACTTATAAATCGTAACTTCCGGAGAAATGATATCGACCACCCCCGCCAGTGTGTAATCCTGATGAAGATACTGTTCCCCCCACTCGATCAATAGGCGTTCTGAGTCAGGGCGCATCAACCAGGACGTGGGAATGTTAACTAAAATAATATATTTTGGCTTGTTGGATTCGATCTCATGGATCATGTCTCTTTGCATCTCGAGGGCGAAATCGTGCGGTTCCATCAGTGCATACGTATAGAGAAATCCAGTTGCGGCTCTTCTTTTGGAATAAAAGTAGATTTGTGGTTCTGATCCAATGACCGCAATCATATCCTCTTCATCTGTGTTCTCCTCAATATAGCTTGCGATCTCAACAGCCTCAGGGAATGGATTCATCCCGTAAACGGCTCGACTCGCTTCCAGCGGCGAAAGCTGAAAGAAAAAGTTTCTTTGTGTAGCGAGGGGATACACAACAAGTACAGCGACTACACAAGATAATGCGACCCACCGTTTATTGGATGGGGTGATCTTTTGTGCGAACCAATGGATGCCCGTACCCGTTAGCAAGCAGACCGCAGGTACCAGTAGTACAAAATAGTGGGGTCTAAAATAAAAGCCGGGACATATCGCTAAGAATGAAGCAATAAAAAACCCGTACAGGAAAACCCTCTTTGGTCTTAAATCTTTGTTGAACATCAGTACCGTCAAGCCTACCAGCGCTCCCAGGGCTATGGGGAGATTGGGACTCCATATCTCTACCAACCTCAATTGCAAAAGGGTCATACCCTGGGATACCGAAATCAGGGAAGCATATTGAAAAGCGTACTCAAACGTCCAAAACCAGAAAGCACCAAAGTTACCGGTGATGGAGTAGAGAATCATGACTGAGGCAATCGGCATGAGAATTCCAAAGATAAACACTCCTACTCTTAAGCAGAATTCCTTCCAAGAAACTGGAAGCTTTCCCTTGAGCATCCAACTGAGATATACGATTCCGAACAGTGCGAAGACAACCCCAGGTTGCTTGATCAGGAATGCGCTTCCAAGGAGAAGACCAGATAGAAACAATATTCCTAGGTGATCTTTTTCAACTGCAAGGAACATCAATAGAATACCGGCGATGGCGAAAGCTACAAGGAAATGCTCGGAATTAGCCCAGAGTCCCTGTAGGGAAGGGCTCAGTGTGACCATCAGAAAACTCACTGACGCGACCATACCAACTGTTCTGTTGAGTAGGCGTTTCCCAAGCTGAAAAATGAGTATTGATGTGCCTAGATTGACCAAGAGGAGTGAAAAATGGATGGAAGCTGATTCCTCTCCAAATATCGCCAGGACGATTGCGTAGATAAAATATATTCCGGGAAATTTCATGTTGTAGGCTTCAGTGTAGGGAAGAATACCCTGAAGGAGTAACTGTCCCATATAGGCGTACTCTCCCTCATCGCGCTCCAGAGGAGTTGCCAGTAGCCTCAACCGAATGAAGCAAACCAATAAAAGGACCAGCCCCATGAGAAGATAGGTCCACGGGATCTTTGACGATAAGGAAAGTTGCTGAGGAGCAGAGTTCTTTCTTGCTTTCGTTCGCTCCATTTTAGATGGCTTTTAGTGAAGTGGAGGTGTAAAGGGATCTTTGCATACAGTGTTAGCCGTTCCCTGTAGCTTTCCGAATGATCTCCCTCAGCATTTGCCGCTCGGGAGAAAGGCCCGTCCAGGCAGTAAATTGAAGAGCTGCCTGTTCAACGAACATTTCCATGCCCGAAATGGTTTTCAATCCTCGGCGGCCCGCCAACTCCAGCAATTGAGTTTGCTCGGGACGATAGACCAGGTCATACATCACTTCGAAGTCCATTTGATCGCTCGTTAACGGAGAATCCTGGATATTGGGAAACTGCCCAACAGGAGTAGCATTCACGCAAAGATCAGCGGCCATGGGTAAATCAGAAAATAAAGCATAGGGGCAGCCGTACCGTTTGGCGAAGTGGGACACCTTATCCCGATTCCGTCCAACCACGGTCACCTCCGTTCCCTGGTCCTGAAGGGCTTTCACCACAGTGTGGGCGACTCCGCCATTGCCCAAAACCAGCGCTGTCTTGCCCTTCAAGGAGCCGTGTGTCCGGAGTGCATGGAGAAAGCCCGGATAGTCGGTATTCAGACCCTCCCATTGAGAGTCCCTTTTCACCAAGGTGTTCAGGGAATCAACGGGAGATGTCTTCTGCTGGACGACTTTCAGGACGTCGGTCTTAAAGGGCAGGGTGACACTAAACCCTTCGAAGCAAAGTCGGCTCTTCTCGATGTAGTCAAACCAGACCCCAACATCGTCAACTAGAAGAGGAAGGTAGACCTTTTCCAATTGGTGGTGTTGAAAGAGCTGGTTGTGGATATCCGGAGACAGCGAGTGTGCTATCGGATTTCCCAGCAAACCATAGAAATGGGGAGGACTCGTCCAGTTGGGCAGCTGGTAGCATTCCATGGCCTTTTTTAAGGTGAGTTGACCGGGTGCCACCTTACTGCTTTCGTCTTCCGCCACATAAGTCCAGCTATTTCCCAAGAATCCTCCCAGTAAGCGTGAGGGTTGACCCAAATCTCCCATCCCTAAGATGACGCAGGGAGTGGTTTCCAACGCAGACTCCATCCATTCCAGCAATGTGGCCAGTTGTTGTGTGGTGGTGACGGAGACGGCCAGCTTGATCACATCCCCGCCTGTTTTTCTCATGCTCTGCAATCGAGAGGGCAAATCCTCGGGGAAACGGTCAAAGCAATGGTAGGATCGGACGATGCGAGTGGAAGAGGGAAGGTTTGGACTCTCCTCGACATCGTGCTCCAGATCCGCCCATAAAAAGCCTGAGCGGGCAGCCTTCTGCAGCAGGTCCAGTCGATCTTTTTCCGCGCCTTGGTAATGGCCTCCTTCGCGCGAGGGACGGCAAGTGACGATGAAGTCCGTGCCCTGATCCGGTTGAACTGAGGGTACTTGTGGCTCGGCCAGGTAATCCAGGCGAACCTCAATATAGGGGACCTTCCCCGTGTATTGGGCGATTTTCTGATTTAAGGCGGCAAAGGAAGGATCTGCCAGCGTGAGGCAAAGATTTATCATTCAGCCGAGCTTGATCCGCACCCGTTCAAGATACTTTTTCCGTGTTGATCAGAGCACTCAGGTCTTTGCGGCGCCTTCGCAGAATGCGGATGGGTCGTCTGGAGGCGTGGCGTTTGCGGTGTTTGACGCTCTCGTCGATCTGACTCCAGAACTTTTTAAAGTACTGGATCATGGAAACGATGGCCAGCACCACTACCACCCACAGGAAAGCTATGCCTGTAGCGTTGAAAATGCTACCAGGATAACGCCATCCCAGGATCAGGCAGCCCACGCAGAATACCTGACTGGCCATTTTCGATTTTCCGAGTTTGGAGGCATCGATGGTAAATCCTTCAGCTGCCGCGATGCTGCGCAGGCCGGTGACGGCAAATTCTCTACCCACGATGATCACCACCATCCAGGCCGGGGCGATGCCCAGTTCAACCAGGGAGATGAAGGCAGCGGATATCAAGAGCTTATCGGCAATCGGGTCCAGGAGCTTGCCGAGGGTCGTCACCTGCTTCCGCTTGCGAGCGAAATAACCATCCAAATAATCGGTCAGAGCCGCGATGACAAAGACAATGAACCCCAAAATCTCACGGTCTGCAAAGCGTCCGGTCAGCAGGACAACGACCAGTAAAGGAATCAGAAAAATCCGGGTTACGGTCAAGGAGTTTGGAAGATTCATAGACTTTTGAGGCCACTTTAACACAATGAAGAAGAAGACAG
>JAZFTY010000090.1:0-3564 GCA_036446935.1 Acidobacteriota bacterium
TGGCGCTGGATCATGCAGCGGCAAAATATCTACATCTTCGACAACCTGATCTATAACGAAGATCGTAATCTGGGTAACATTCTGATTGAGCCCGATTGGAAGCTGTGGATGATCGATCATACGCGGGCCTTCCGGCGCTGGAAGGAACTCGTGAACCCGGATATGGTCCAGTTTGCAGAGCGGAGCCTCTGGGAAAAGCTGCAGGCGCTGGATGAGACCGAGGTCCGGACTAAACTGAAGAATTTCATCAATCCGGCTGAGATGAACGGCTTGATTGAACGAACGGGCTTGCTGGTGGATCACATCCAGAAGCTCATCGATGACCGCGGAGAGAAGGCCGTGCTCTTCACATTGCGATAGTTCCTATGAAATCCAGGCTCTAGCCTACCCGCTCCCCTGGGAAGGAATGAATCCCACCCGTCCTTCCCCTCTCACCGACAAAGCGATCGTTTGAGATTGCCTTGTCCCATCAAAAGGATTAACATTCAGGACAAATCACACTTGCCAGTCGGGAGGGACGACTGTGGTCGGCAGCACGATTTCCCATTACAAAGTCATCGAGAAAATAGGCCAGGGCGGCATGGGAGAGGTCTTCCTTGCCCAGGACACCACACTGGACCGCAAAGTTGCTCTGAAGTTCCTGCCTGAGGAACTGCAGCAGGACCCCACGGCTCGAAAACGATTTCTGCGAGAGGCCAAGTCCGCCGCTGCCCTGGACCACCCCTTTATCTGCAAGATCTACGAGATCGGAAAAGCTCAGGACAGAACCTTCATCGCCATGGAATACATCCAGGGGATAACCCTCGAGGAGAGGATGGCAGAAGGCCCGCTTCCTGTGGGTGATGTGCTGGAAATAGCATGGGAGATCGCCGACGCTCTTGAAGGAGCCCACAGGCGCGGCATCTTGCATCGCGATCTAAAGCCCTCCAACGTTATGCTGATTCCGGAAGGTCATGTCAAAGTGATGGACTTTGGTCTGGCCAAGCGAATGACTCCGGAGGGGAAGGACGAAGATGTTTCAACCGTGCTGACTCAAGAAGGTGCCGCCGTGGGAACGGTCCCTTACATGTCCCCAGAGCAAGTCCGTAGTCAGTCCCTGGATACTCGATCCGATATCTTTTCGTTGGGTGTAGTTCTCTATGAGATGGTCACCGGAGTGCATCCTTTCAAGAAGGATTCGATCATGGACACGGCCCAGACCATTCTCAGAGTGACACCACCTCCCATCGCCCGATACGCCGATGACGTCCCAGACCTTCTGCAGGACTCCATTCGGAAGATGCTGGCCAAAGAACCGGGGGAACGCTATCAGACCGCCAAGGGCCTCAAGATCGACCTGCGACAGCTCAACCTCGATACGGCCGCCGGATCAGCGGTCAGCGCTGCCTCAGATCTAGGGTCTGAAAAACCCAAGAGGATTGGGAACTGGATGAAGCAATGGCGCTTTTGGAACAAAGACAGCACTTAGTACTCCCTTATTCCCCACCCTTGGATGCTAGATTGAGGGCGGGGAACCCATGGAAACTGATCCTGTCGGCTCTGGTTTGAAAAGATGTCCCAAGTGCGGATTTGAGGAGTCTGTTGGGAACCTGGACTGCCGCCGCTGCGGCGTCATCTTTTCCAAACTGGAGAAGATGGATGAACCCCCTGAAAACGACAGCACCCCGCGGGACACCCGCAGCGCCTCAACAGAGGAATGGGAAACCGAAACTGAGGCTTACCCCGATACCCACACCGACAGTTACACCCCCCCTTACGACGATAGCGACAGTCTCCTGATTCGAGCCTGGCAGCGTGCTTTCACTGCTCCTGAAAGGACCCATCTGGGCCTGATCGTCGCCTGCGGCATTCTCTGGCTGGTCCTGGTGGTTTTGGGATGGAGCTTCCTCACTTTGAGTATCGAACGCTCCCAGATGTCGCCCTCCTTCACCCATTTCATTATCTACAACGTGAACCTGGTGTTTCACGAGGCCGGGCACGTGATCTTTATTCCGCTGGGGCGCTTTATGTCCATTCTGGGTGGATCTCTTTTTCAGGTACTGGTTCCCTTACTGTGCACGGTCGTTTTCCTGACCCGACACCTGGATCCTTTCGCGGCATCGGTGACACTCTGGTGGACCGGTCAAAGCCTGATTGACCTTGGACCCTACATCAACGACGCGCGGGCCCAACAGATGGTCCTGCTGGGCGGGTTTACCGGGCAGGATCGGCCCGGATATCATGACTGGAACAATCTCTTGGGTCAGCTGGGGTGGCTGAGCTTTGATCATACCCTGGCCAACCTGGTTCACTACGCAGGATCTGCTCTCATCATTCTGTCACTGCTGTGGGGTCTGTATCTGTTGCTGAGTCAATATTTCCAGCTCACCGCAAGCCGCGAACAGTTGACAGCTGACAACTAACAGCAGACAGCTGACCGCAGGCCACAGACCGGCTGAAAACCCGAGCTGAACCATTTCTTTTTCTTTTTCCTTTTTTCTGGGCGCAAAGCGCGCTACATTGACTTGCAAATCTTTCATTCAAGGCGGGGGTGGGAAGTGAATCACAAAAGCAAGATCCAGTTGGCTGTTCTACTGATGACCCTGCTGGCAGTGACGGCTTGTTCAAGAGAACCGTCTTCTGAGGCGGGCCCGATTCGATGGAGGGCCCAAGCAGGAATGCCTGCCAACAGCTGGTCTTACGAATATCAGTTTTCCAAGTTTGTTGAACTGGTCAATGAAAGGAGCGGGGGACGGCTGATCATAGAGATTTTTCCTCCAGGCACCATCGTGGATGCCTATGAGCAGTTTAGTGCCGTCCAGAGGAAAGCCATTGAAGTAGGCATGGGTGTGGGGGGGTATAACCTGAAGCAGATTCCCGAGGCCTACATTGAACAGGGGTTGCTCGGCACGTTTTTGGAACTCGAGCATGTTGTGGATTTTTATATCTACTACAAAGAGGGTGCGGTGTACGAACTTTTGGATGCCGCCTACAGAGAGAAGGGTTGTCATCTTCTCAGATCGCTGGGGCCTTCTCATTTATCCCTGATCACCCAAACTCCTATCTATTCGGTGGCGGAGATCAAGGGGTTGAAGATCAAAGGCAGCGGTGCTCAACCCGATTTGATCAAGAATTTGGGCGCAGTCCCGGTCACTTTGGCCCCAGCCGAGCACTACATGGCACTGCAAACAGGAACCGTCGATGGGTTGATCGTACCCTCCTATACGATCGGCACCACCCATCTTTGGGATGTCGGGAAGGGCCTTCTCAGACCCACCCTGGGCCAGGTAGCCGGGAACATCTATGTCAATGTGGAAGCCTATGACAGTCTCCCCGATGACTTGCAAGAGATTGTGGAGGATGCTGCAGAGGAGGCCATGATGTACTACGTGGAAACGATTACCCGAAATCTGGAGGAAATGCTGGAGACCGCTCAAAAGGAGCACGGCGTTACCATCGTGACGCTGTCCGATGAGGAGTATGACGAAATTTTGAAGGCGGCAGCTCCTATACTGGATCTGGCAGCAGCACGGAGCCCCAGGTCCGCTGAGATCATAAAGTTGATGAAAGAATATCTGCTCGAGA
>JAZFTY010000091.1:0-6704 GCA_036446935.1 Acidobacteriota bacterium
CGTGGTCACCTCCTTTGCCCAGGCTCGATTGGCTTGGTACCAATGGACCAGAGACTCCAGGCCTCTCTTGAAATCGTATTCCGGTTTCCATTCCAGAAGCCGGGCCGCTTTGGTGATATCGGCCCAGGTGGACATCACATCAGCCGGATGGCGAGGTTGAAAGTCCAGGTCGGCTTTCTTGCCGACCATCTGTTCAATGAGATGGATAGCCTCCATGAGTACGACGGGTTTGTCGGATCCCAGGTTGATGGTTTCGTAACCCAGGGGTTTGAGAGCTTTAATGGTGCCGCGGGCGATATCATCCACGTAGGTGAAGTCTCGAGACTGCTGGCCGTCCCCAAAGACGGTGACTTTCCGTCCCTCACTGATCCACTGCACGAATCGAAACGGGCTCATGTCGGGTCGCCCGGCAGGTCCGTAAACCGTGAAGTATCGGACCACCGTGATGTCCATGTCGTAGAGGTAATGGTAGCTGTGGCAAAGCGCTTCAGCCCCTTTTTTTGAAGCCGCATAGGGGGAGAGAGGGGCATTGGTATCAGCGTCCTCCCGGAAGGGCATGGGGTTCTTGGCACCGTAGAGACTCGAGGTGGAGGCCAACACAAACTTCTTGACCTCAAACTCCTTACACAGCTCCAGGAGATTCAACGTTCCGGTGATATTGGTCTCGATATACACCCATGGATTTTCCACCGATTGGCGCACGCCTGCACGAGCTGCCAGGTTAATGACGGCCTGAAACCCTGAAGAAAAGAGATCGCGCAGTTGATCCTGCTTACAGATGTCGACAGCGTGAAACTGGAAATTAGGTTTACCTTGAAGTTGCTTCAAACGCCATTCTTTCAAACGGACATCATAGGCGTCATTGAGGTTGTCGACACCCACCACTTGGTGGCCGTCGGCAAGCAGAAATTCGCATACTTTAGAAGCAATGAAACCGGCAACACCTGTTACTAGATAGGTGGTCATTCACTTTCCTCGGACACATCAGGAACCCGGTCGGAGAAAATCCTTGTCCTTCAAGTAGTCGATGATGCGACTCGCATTTTCCTCAGGCTGGCCGTCCACGGTATCCAGCACAATCTCGGGATTCTCGGGTGCCTCGTAGGGATCATCCACTCCGGTGAAACCCTGGATCTCGCCACGGCGTGCCTTGGCGTACATTCCCTTGGTATCCCGGTCTTCACACACCTCCAGGGGAGTATCCACAAAGACCTCCACAAAATGGTCAGGCATCAAGCTCCGCACCTCATTGCGGGTGGCGCGGTATGGACTCACTGCAGCGCAAATCACGGTGCCACCGTGGCGGACGATTTCCGAAGCCACAAATCCGATCCTGCGAATATTGGTATCCCGGTCTTCCTTACTAAAGCCCAGGCCCTTGGAAAGATGGGTGCGAACCACGTCGCCATCCAACAGCGTTACCTGCCTGCCATGTTCCGGTAGGAGTGCGATGAGCACTTCAGCCGTTGTGGACTTGCCCGACCCGCTGAAACCCGTAAACCAGATGCAAACCCCCTGCCGGTGTCGGGGCGGATGAGTCTCATATAAGATATCGGCCACCTCCGGCCGCGTGAACCACTCCGGAATCCTCTTCCCCGCGTTCAGGTACTGCTCTCTGACCTGAGTACCGGAGAGCGACGCTGTTTGAGTTCCCGCCTTGACCTTTGACACTTCCTCGTAGCGATCTTCATCGGGCAGGTAGACGAACTCGCGGAAGGGCACCAGGGTGACGCCCAGCTCCTCAGAAGACTGCTCCATCAGCTCCTGGGCGTCGTAGGGGCCATAAAAAGGCTTGCCCGTAGAATCCACTCCCGGACTGGCATGGTCCCGGCCCACGATCAGATGGTTGGCGCCGAAGTTGCGGCGGATCAA
The DNA here is from genome assembly GCA_036446935.1 of Acidobacteriota bacterium. Taxonomy (GTDB): domain Bacteria; phylum Acidobacteriota; class UBA6911; order RPQK01; family JADFOI01; genus JADFOI01. The sequence goes on from JAZFTY010000091.1 coordinate 1,873, forward strand.
AGCGTGCCAGACGGCCTCTCTGGGCCCGGCCATTCGCATGGCCAGAGGCAACAAGGCCAAAAGGACCCGCTTCGGATCGTGGTAGTGAGCGGCCAGAGCCCGATAGGTACGAACTCTTGTATAGTGATCGACATCGCCCGGTTTGGTCATACCCACGACCGGGTGAAGCAGGAGTGTCCCATCGGATTCTTCGGTCGATCGCTTGATCAATTCCTCGTGGACGCGATGCAGCGGATTACGGGTTTGAAAAGCCACGACATTATTACAGTCGAGCTCTTCCAGTCGCTGGCGGGTCTGCTGGGCCGTCAGGCGTATGTCCTGGAAGTCATAGTGTTTGGGAAGCTGTACAATTTGCAAGCGACCTGAGATGTACAGCTTACCCCAGCGGTGCATTTCTGCGACTAAGGGGTGGCGCACATCCTGTGACTTGAAAACACATTCAGCGGCCTCGCGAAGATCCCACTCGTAGATTTCTTCGATGGTCATGACGGCCAGGAGTTCATTCTTGGCGTTACACAAGGTGATTTTCTGGTCCAGGCTGATGTGAGGAACAGGATCCACGGGCAAAGTGATGGGAATCGGAAAGAGGTGCCCATCTTTCAGGCGCATTTCAGCCAACACTCGCTGGTAATCCTCTTCGCCCATGAAGGTCTCCAGAGGCGAGAAAGCACCCGTGGCCAACAACTCCAGGTCGCAGACCGACCTCTCGGAAATGCGAACTGTAGGAAGATCGCTGGCTAGAGCCTTGAGGTCGGACAGTTCCTCGGCCGGGGTCAAAAGATCGACCAGTTTGCCGCCGTAGGGAGAAATGAGTTTATTCGTTTGTGTCTTCATATCTTCTTTCAATGGGATCACCCGGATCGGACCAACTACGGTTTGAGGTTGGTTAAGGCAGTACCTTCCCTATTTATGACTTGAGGCTTCATTGTTCACAGATTGCCTGAACTTGTCCACATAATAGTGCCAGGCATGTTCGACGGCCACGGTCCGCTTGAAGAGATCGGACTCACTGGTCGTGTAAGGTATCGGTTCTCCTGCAGAGCGACTCCTGATCTGAGTGCGAGCTTCGAATTCCAGATAGATGGCTCGTAAAACAGCCTGTTCCAAGGTGGCACCCACCACCACCGTGCCGTGGCCGCGAAGCAGGACTCCATTTTGTCCCTGCAGAGTCCGAGCCAACTCCATCCCTCTTTCCGGGGTACTGATCAGGCCTACGGGCTGGAACACCGGGATAAAATTACCCAGGTTGGCCCCGGGATTGGTGGTTGGCAATACCTTATCGTTATCGGATCGATGCAGGGTGCCCAGAGCAACCGCATAGGGGGCATGAGTGTGGACAACGGCTTTCACTTCGGGGAGCTCACGATAAATCGAGGAGTGGATGAATACTTCACGATAGAGGTCCTGATTCTCCACCCCCTCCGGCGTAATCTCTATCTCCACTTCCTTGATATGGTCAACGGTCACTTCATTGGGCGAGCGATGATCGGAAATTCGAAACTTTCCCTCTCCTTCCATGCGAACACTCACATGTCCGTAAGGACCCACCAGCCCTTCCATGGCCAGGATCTTGTTGGCCAACACAAGTTTTTCCTGCACATCCAGAGTCGAGTAGTCCTGGGCAACAGCGCTCTTCATTGGCGTCAGCAAGACCAGGCAAACCAGGCTTACCCATAAGCATCTGGATTTCGATTCTATGCCAGCTTCCATAGTCGAGACAGTATGATACAACTCGCATCCAAATTCCAGAAACTCCGGTTCCCCGCCCGTTTTCCACAGTTTTTCCACAAAACCCGTGAGAGAGAGTTCGTTTTACACTTGCAAAGAGGGTATGGGTGTCGGACAATCCTGTAACATCGAGGTTTCGTCCAGAATGCAGAAAGGAGCCCACATGTTTGAATCATCTAGGACAGGGGACCCACAAGAGCTGCCAGGATTCCCCAGGCGGCGGCGATACCGCCTGTTGCTCCCCCTTCTGCTGTTGCTGGCGACATCCGGATGCTCGATTCGTCGCTACGCCATCAACCGAATAGGCGACGCACTCGCCTCCGGCAGTTCCACTTACGCAAGCGACGAGGATATTGAATTGGTCGGGGAAGCTCTCCCATTCGGGCTGAAGCTGATAGAGAGTCTCCTGGACGAATCGCCCAAGCATAAGGGCCTGTTGATCACCGCCTGTGAAGGCTTTACAACCTACGCCTATGTCTACGTCCAGCAAGAAGCCGGTATGGTGGCTGAACAGGATCTGGCACGTGCACGGGAGATGCGTACCCGGGCGCGGCGACTCTACCTGCGCGCCCGGGCCTATGGGCTCCGCCGCTTGGAGGCCTCTTACAAGGGCATTACGCAGAGAATCGAAGCAGACCCGAGGGCTGCCCTCTCTGTAATCAAAAAAGAGGACGTCCCGGCGCTGTACTGGAATGCCGCCGCCCTGGGGTTGGGCATCTCGGTGTCTAAAAACGACGCTGAGATGCTGGCTCACCTGCCCGAGGTAGAAGCCATGCTTGAGCGAGCTCTGGAACTCGATGAAAGCTGGAACGATGGGGCCCTACACACCTTTCAAGTCACGCTGGCCTCTGCCAAACCGGGCCAGCCTGACTACCAAAAAATCAGGAGACACTTCGATCGCGCTCTGCAGCTCTCTGGTGGAAGCCAGGCGGGTCTTTACGTTGCCTACGTCGAAGCCGCCTCGATTAACAAGCAGGACCGCTCGGAGCTCATATCGCTGCTCAACAAAGCTCTGGCCATAGAGCCGGACCAGTACAAGGAGATACGACTGGCTAACTTGGTGGCACAGAAGCGGGCCCGCTGGCTTCTCGAGCGTGTTGACGATTTGATTCTCGACACCACTTCTGACTCGGAGGGAGGTAATTCCGATGACTAAGTTCGTTTTTCGATGGATGTTGTTGCTTCTGGTAGTAACGATCCCTTTGCAGGCACAAGGTCAAAGGATCGTTATCAACATGGGAACATTGGCTCCCGAAGGCACAGCCTGGCATGACGCCCTGCTTCAGATGAGACAGGACTGGAACAGAATTTCGAGAGGGCAGGTCATCCTGAGAATCTTTCCCAGCGGCGTTCAAGGGGACGAGAACACGATGATTCGCAAGATGCGAATCGGTCAGCTTCAGGCCGTGGCTGTCTCCGGGAATGGTCTTTCCCGCATCGAGCCGGCTATGTCGTGTCTGCAGATTCCCCTCATGCTTGACTCCTATGAGGAGTTGGACTACGTACGCGATCGCATGGCCCCTCAACTTGAGAGAATGATTGAGCAAAAGGGTTTCAAGATCCTCAACTGGGCGGATGCCGGCTGGGTTCGCTTTTTCACCAAGCGGCCGGCTTCCACCTTGGATGACATTCGTGGAATGAAGCTTCTCATCTCGGCCGGGGATCCGGAAACTGAAGAACTCTACAAGGCCTTCGGATTCCAGGTGGTTCCACTTCCTTACACCGAGGTCTTGACGGCCCTGCAAACGGGCATGATTGAAGCCGTACAGGGCCCCCCTCTTTATGCCATGGTCGAGCAGTGGTTCGGTCTGGCCAAGAATATGACTGAGGTTAAATGGGCTCCGCTGGTGGGAGCTACGGTCATTAGCAACCGGGCCTGGGAGCGCATTCCAGTCAATATGCGACCGCAACTGCTGGAGGCAGCTCGTAGCGCCGGACGGCGCCTACTCACCGAAATCCGCCAGTTGGACGAAGATGCAGTCCCGGCAATGATCAAGCGGGGTTTGAATGTTGTGTATCCAGATGCTGCCGACCTCTCCAGTTGGTCTTCCGAGGCGAAGGATGCCTACCCGAAGCTGCGTGGCCGCTATGTATCGGCAGACCTCTTTGACGAGGTTGAGAGGCTGCGCAATGAGTTCCGAAGTCAACAACAAACTCGACAGGCCGACTCGATTTCCAACCCAAACTAGAGAAGCTCAAGCCAATGACTCGGACTTGGGAGACTGGCAAATAATGGAAACCACACACGCCTACAGCAGAAAAGACAAACTTGAGAACCTCTTCTCGGTCTCTGTCCTGTTGGCGATGGCACTGCTTCCTGTGTTGGAGATCGTCGGACGCAAGTTCTTCGGCCGTGGGATCCCGGGGTCAATCCCCCTGGTCGAGCACTTGACACTTTGGATCGCGTTTCTGGGCGCCGCGCTGGCCACTCGGTCGGATCGAATGCTGGCGCTTTCGACCGTCAGTTTCCTTCCCGAAACGGCCCGCCACCCGGTCCGGATCTTCACCGGGGCAGTGGGTGCAGGCGTGGCCGCCTGGCTTGCCTGGGCCAGCTTCGATCTGGTGAGATTTGAATATGAAGCTCCTACCTTTGTGGCTTTGGGAATCCCCGTTTGGACGGCGATGTGCATCATGCCGGCTGCTCTTGCCCTAATTGCCTTTCGGCTCATCTGGCATGCCTCCGACAGAGGCTGGGGACGCCTGTTGGCAGGCTTTGGGCTTGCACTTCCTATCGGACTTGGATTTGCGCCGTCGATTCAGGATGTCGGGTTGGTTCTCCCCATCGCAATCACCATCATTTTAGCGACCCTGTTGGGAATGCCCATTTTTGCCACAATCGGGGGGCTGGCACTCCTGTTCTTCTGGAACGATGCCGTGCCTGTGGCAGCGGTCCCGGTTGAGGTCTACCGATTGACCGCACACCCGATGCTGCCCGCCATCCCTCTCTTTACTTTTGGCGGATACATTCTCTCCGAGGGTGGAGCCAGCCGGCGATTGGTGAAGTTGTTCTCGGCCCTGGTGGGATGGATCCCCGGCGGCCTGGCCATCATGACGACGTTCGTGCTGGCCTTTTTCACGCCTTTGACGGGTGCCTCGGGCGTGAC
>JAZFTY010000092.1:0-4100 GCA_036446935.1 Acidobacteriota bacterium
TTCGGGACCAACGCATCAGGCAGGAACACATCGCCTACGCGGCCAGCGCGGCAATGACCGCCGAACGATCCACCGCAGTCGCTGCTTGCCCCTGGACTTGCCCGGTGCTGATCCCGACCAGGGTCGTGGGACTGGCAGCTGCCCCCCTTCCTGTAGTTTTCAGAAAATCTCTTCTCGATACGTCCTTCTTTGCCATGGCTGATGTCTCCTTTTGACCTGAAAGTTTCATCCATCATAGACCCTCTAATCGGTGGTCTCAAGTCCTTATTTCCTCGCTGTGAGAAATTTGGTAGAGGGATGTTGCCGCGACTTTGAATCTGCTACACTGTGCCAACTCAATGGACTGCACCTCGGAATTTTAATAAGGAGGCATAGATGGCGAGTGGAGCAACAAAACCTAATCTGAAAGGCGATCCTAAGGATACACGCGTCGCCTTTAAAGACTTACGAGAGTGGATCGCGGCCCTGGAAGCAGAGAACCAGGTCGCTCGAGTCACAGAACAGGTCGACTGGAAGTACGAAATCGGCACTATTTTGCGGAGGACGTGGGACATCCACGGCGATGCCTCCCCGGCCATTCTCTTTGAAAACATCAAGGACTACCAGTCCCCGGCCATCAACAAGCTCTTCGCCGGTACCTTTCGATCCTGGTTCCGCACGGCCATGATGTTCGGCATGGATCCTCGAAACACCTCTCGCGCCGAGATCATCCAGATGTTAAAACGGCGCATCAACGACAGGTCCGAGCACATCCCTCCCAGGGTCGTGAAAACCGGCCCCGTCAAGGACAACATACTCCTGGGAGACGATATCAACCTGGAGATCATGCCCATCCCTCACTGGAACCAGCGAGACGGCGGGCGATTGGTGGGGACTTTTCACACGGTGATCACCAAGGACCCTCAAACAGGTTGGGTGAACTGCGGAACCTACCGGATGATGATGATGGACTGCAACACAGAGACCGGTATCCAGCTCGACCCCGCCAGCCAGCATATCGGAGAGCACTATTATAAGCAGCTCGAAGAAGACAAGCCTATGGAGGTGGCCGTGGTCATCGGGCAGGAACCCGCCCTGGGCTTCATGTCCTGCATCCCCACGGTCGATCCCCTGAATGAGATGGAGATCGCCGGTGCCATTCGGGGTGAGGCCATCGACGTGGTGCCCTGCGAAACGGTGGATCTGCACGTGCCTGCCAACGCCGAGATTGTTCTGGAGGGAACCATTCACCCCAAGGAGCGAAAGATGGAGGGACCCTGTGGGGAATACCCGGGTTACTATGGCAGTATCCCCGGTCCCAAGCCTGTTTTCCGATGCACGGCCATTACCTACCGCAACGACCCCATCTTCCGGGGTACGCTTGAAGGCCATCCCATCAATGAGGACCATATGACGCTGGCCATCGGCCATTCCGTCTACGCCTGGGACATCCTGGAGCGGAACTCCATCAAGGGAATCCAGGATGTGGCCATGCCTCTGGACTCTTGTGGCTATGCCACCTGTGTGGTCTCCGTTAGACCCTTGGTGGAAGGCCACGCGGAGATCATTGCCAGTGCACTGTGGGGCTCCAAAGCCACCATCTGGGCCTATAAGTATATTATTGTGGTGGACGAGGATATCGATCCCTGGAACTCGGAGCAGGTCAACTGGTCCATCGCCTGGCGGGTCCAGCCCGGCGAAGACATCCATATCTGGAAGAGACACCGGGGCTCCAGGCTCGACCCGCGAGTCCCACCGGAAGAGAAGGGATTTCAAGATCACATGCTCATCGACGCCACCCGGCCGTACCACTGGCCGCCCCGGGACATTTGGGGGACAGACGGAGTGGGTAAGGGAATTCCTCTCAAGTTCCCACCCAGCACTCGGCCAGCTTCCCAGATCTGCTTGGACGTCAACAAGAAGTGGGACAGCTACGGCATCAAGCCCACCAAAGAGTACATGGGCACTCCTGAGGGAATGATGCGGCACTGGTGGACGGACGAGGAGATCCAGAGGGTGATCGACCTGAAGGTGATGCCCTAGACTGAAGAGAGGATCCTATGAGTGAAAAGGGAGATAGGAAGGACGACGAGACGTCGACCCGGGTCGGTAATCTCCCCAAGGAACTGGTGGGCGTTAACTGTCCCCGATGCGACTTCGAGTTCAGTCAAGACACTGAGATTGTCTACAACCGCGAGGACCAGTTTTTTGTCGGTTATAACCTGACCTGTCCTAAGTGCGGGAACGAGTTTGCCTACACCCTGTATTTCAAATAGAGGATAGATGCCTTTCGAGGGATTGCGCGATTATCTGGAGGCCCTGGAAGAAAAGGGTCTTTTCCACTGGGTGGACAAGGAAGTCGACAAGGACTGGGAGATTGCCTCCCTGGCACGGCTGATCTTTCGGGGGTATCCGGAGGAGCGGCGTTTCGGAATGGGTTTTCGCAACATCAAGGGCTTCCCCGGTGGCCGGCTCGTCACCGGGGTTATCGCTGCCTCCACCCAGCAGATTGCCGTCGCCCTGGGAACTGAAGCGGCCTCGCTCCCCATCTTCGAACGAATCTCCCGGGGAATCACCCATCCGATCGATGCCGTAATCGTCGACTCAGGTCCCTGTCAGGAGGTCGTGATCGAGGAAAACGACATCGACCTTCTTTCCTTTCCCATCCCGGTCTGGACGCCTGAAAAAGACGCAGGGCCCTACATGACTCCTTTGTGGGTGACCAAGGACCCTGAAACCGGTGCGCGGGACATCGGCATTCGCCGCTGTCAGGTCAAAGGACCCAACAAGACGGGAATCCTGTTTGGAGCTCCAGACCGCTATGGGGCTATCCACTTGGCCAAGTGGAAGGAGCTGGGCAAACCGATGCCGGCCGCCCTCTTTGTGGGGGCCGATCCGATCACTTACCTGGTCGGTCCCTCTCGGTTCGGGATCGATGAGCTGGCCGTGGCCGGTGGCATTCGAGAGAAACCGGTAGAGTTGGTGCGCTGCAAGACCTGTGATCTGGAGGTTCCCGCTAACGCCGAACTGATCGTCGAAGGGGAGATCTCGACGGACTATGTGGAGCCGGAAGGCCCTTTCGGAGAGTTCACCGGCTACATGGCGGGCGGGCGGGCGGGCCCCGTCTTCACGGCCAAGTACATCACCCACCGCAAAGACCCCATCATGCTGGGTATTATCAGCCAGTTCCCTCCCAGCGAGAGCTCCGTTATCAAGCGAAACCTTCTGGAGGCAGCCCTCTTTAAGCACCTCACGACCGATTTACGAATTCCTGCCATCAAGGATATCCACGCCATCGAGGCTGGAGGATGCACCGCCATCCTCTGGGTGAGCATCAAAAAGATGCATTCAGGACATGTGGATCAGATCGCCTTCGGAGTGATGGGTTATTTCGGGATGAGCTATTACAAGTGGATCGTGATCACCGATGACGATGTGGATATTCGAGATCCCTTCATGAGAGATTGGGCCCTCTCCTGGCGAGTTCAGCCGGATAAGGACATGCGCGTGATCCCCAATACCTCAGCCGTGGAATTGGACCCTTCTGCTACCCCGCCCGGTGAGACCCTGGGTGACCCCATGGGAGCCAAGGTCATCATCGACGCCACCAAAAAATGGGAGTACCCGGCCATCTCCCTTCCCTCCAGAGAGAAACTGGAGCAGGTCGTCAAGAACTGGAAGCAATACGATCTGCCGCCGCTGGGTGAAGTCCAGATTCCCAAAAATCTGTAATCTCTTTGTGATTTTCGCTTTGCCAGAGTGAGAGCGCTCTAGGAGGATTTGACTCCTCCATTGATCTGGATGGTGACGAAGCACACCACATTGGTCAGAATTGTCATGATCAGAATCGATGTGCAGAAAGCTCCCCGTATCAGACGGGACCAGGCGTGAAACTCAAAAAGATGGCCCCAGAAAAGGTAGTTGAACAGTGTTGAACCGCCGCTGTACTGGGTCCCCAGCTGCATCGTCTTATCGGCAACAACAGCCACCATCACCAGACCGATTCCCCAGACCACGTAGACCAGATTGGCCAGCACCATCTCCTTCCAGCCCCCAAGGGGCTCCCGGGAGAAACGAATTCCCAAAAAGACGGGAAGAACCAGAAGGAGGCGAGTGAGGCT
>JAZFTY010000093.1:0-8191 GCA_036446935.1 Acidobacteriota bacterium
ATTCAACCTGCTGGCGGGGAAGGCTGCCCAAGTATCGGGCAACGAGGTGAGTTTGATAGAGCGCATAGAAAAAGGGAAGCTGAACGACAATCAGAGCAGCAAGGAGGTAGCCCGCGATCTTGATCAAGATGGGCATTATACCCCAGACACGTCGGTGGGATGGTCCTTTTAAAGGGTTGCGGGGAGGGATTTGAATCCTCGACCTTTGGGGCGTGAGTTTAAATTAGCCCCTTTTTAGCTGTTTTTAGCTCGGTTTAGATTGGCCTATAACATTTTCGATTTCAACGACTTAAACCACGCTCTGCTTCTTCGCTCACCTTTGACCTTGCAGGTAGTTTTGGCATAGCTTGTTGAAATTCGTCAAAAAGTTCGACGCCACACCGCCCGTTTGCGCTCCAGATAGACCAGAGTTTCTATTGATCGAGCGTGCACTCCAAAGTGGGCTAGATACTCCCTCTTCTTCCAACAGGTCGAACTTGATCCCAGAACCAGACACTGGCGGGTTAATAGGGCTCAAGACGGGTGTCGAAAAGACCGATCCGCGGCACACCCTTTTTCAGAATCGCTAGGATCTCCTGACGATGGAAGCGGCTCCGATCTCAGCGATGGAACGTGTCCCGCACTGCGCCATCACGAGATGGAGCTCGCGCTGGAGAAGGGACAAGACGGTCTCGACGCCGATCTGACCAAACGACGAGACTCCCCACTGATACGGTCGACCTATACAAATCGCGCGCGCTCCTAAGGCAAGGGCCTTGAACACATCGGTGCCTCGTCGAAAACCTCCGTCCACCAACACCGGCACCCGGCCACGAACGGCCCGAACGACTTCCGGCAAACAGTCTACGGCTGCCCGCCCGGTTTCCGTCGATCGTCCACCATGGTTGGAGACGATAATGCCGTCAGCACCGTACTGGACGCAGAGTTCCGCATCCTCGGAGGTGACGATCCCCTTCACAAGAACGTTCATCGTCGTGGCATCTTTGATCCTGCGAAGTGCGTCCCATGTGAGACGGTTCTGCCGGGGAGTCCCTCCGGGTCGGCCAATCCTCGGCTCGGTGGTATGACAACTTGCACATTGACGCGTATCGAGACGTCGAAGTCGCTGCGTGGTCTCAGGATTCCTGCCCGCGAGATTGTCGACGGTCCACACCAGAACCGGAGCGCCCGCACTCTCCACGCGCTTGACCGTCTGCAACGTGTCTCCGAGGTCCTGCGAGGCGTAGAGTTGATACCAGACGGGACCGCCTCGCACGTTCATCACTCGCTCGATCGGGCGTTTCGCTTCCTGGCCGCTGGCCAGGATCTGCAGGGTCTGGAACTTCTGCGCGGCCCGCGCGACAGCGTATGCCCCTTCGGGATGAAAGATGGTTCCACATGGCGCCAGTGCGATCGGTGTCTCCCACTTCGTCCCAAAGAGATCGACACTCATGTCGATCGTGCTGACGTCCACCAGGCGCCGCGGACGCAACTGGTAGTGCGAGAAACCCTCTCGGTCTGCTTTCAGCGTTGCCTCATCGTCCACGCCGGTGGCCAGGTAGCCCCAATGCGCAGGGGGTAAGGTCATCCGGGCAGCCGCTTCGAACTCCATCACATTGATGGCCTCTTCCGGCCTAGATATGATGAAGTCGTCTTGAAAGACGGCACCGAGCGATCCCGCAGTCGCGAAGAGAGGACTGCTTGCGAGGAACCTCAGGAATGCACGACGACCTCGATCAGGACCTGGAACGACGGACATGATGGCTCTCCTTTCGATAGGAAGTTATTTTGCTAAGGGAAGTCTATCGAAGTCGGAAAGAATCGGTCAAGGGAGGTTATTTCGGTTGTTCAGGGGCCTGCTGAGGTATCCATTTTCAAGCTGTTGTTGACCCCTTTTATCGATTACAAAAGCATTACACCCATGTTCGATCGAGAGACACAGACCTTTGGTTTGATAACCCAGATTCGGGTTGTTAACCCGCTTTAAATTAACCAGTTATTGAAGGCAATTTGACGGATTTTAACGGGATTCTTGGAGTTGGTGTTACTAGGCTTTCGGAAGAAAGAGGACCCTTGACATGAAATCCAAGGCCGGCGTGACAGGACTTAAGTCTGTTCTGGACACCCTGTTCGAAAGACGTTAAAGAATCGTTAAAAAGTGGGAACACTATCTTGTGTGCTGCACAGAATAGTTTAATTGAAGATACTGAAGGTATTGGAGTTATGGTTGGTTGCGGGGGAGGGATTTGAACCCTCGACCTTTGGGTTATGAGCCCAACGAGCTACCAGACTGCTCCACCCCGCGAAGTTATGCTAAGGGGATACTGCGAACCTGTCAAGTTGGGGTCGTTAAGGATTCGCGCTCCCAGGTGTTCCACCTGGCTTACGCATTATTTTGGCTAAGGACTTGCCTAATCCACATCCTGCACACAGCGGAAGCTAATACCATACTGGGAGTCGGCTACATAGCCGCTGCGACTGTAGAGGCCCATGGTTCTCCCTTTCACGTTATAGGAACCGCCACGGACCGCGATGTAATCGGATCGAAAGGCATCGTCCCGACTAGCTGGACTGTCGGGATAGGGAGCCAGTTCCTCGCTCGTCCACTCCTGGGCGTTGCCCACCATGTCGTAAACACCATAGGCACTCTTATCCGTCGCCATCTCTCCCACTTCCATCGTATTGCGCATGCCCATCTCCGAGGAATTGGAGTTTCTGGCATCCCAGAGATCGCCCCAGGAATACCTGTAGGCATCCGGACCACGAGCAGCCTTCTCCCACTCAGCTTCCGTCGGCAAGCGCTTGCCAGCCCACTCACAATAGGCCTTGGCGTCTTCCCAGGTCACATTGCTCACGGGATGGTCTTCTTTACCAATACTGTAGTACTGGCGCCAATTGCCTTCCGGTCGAAAGTCCACCTCAGTGATGAACTTGATCCACTCGCCGTGGGTCACTTCAAAGACATCGATCGAGTAGGCCGGCAGGTCGATGGTATGTGAAGGCACCGCCACTTCAGGGGGAGCCTGTTGGTCCGTCCCCATCGTGAACTCGCCCGCTGGAATGAGCACGCTCTCACCCGGCTTGGGCCTGACGATCTCCGGCTCGAGAGCGATCGCCTCATCGGCGGGGGTTTCCGCTTCACCACAACCCACCCACGTGGAGTAGCTGAGCAGGACCAAAGATGCCAGGAAGAGTGTTTTATTTGTCATGACTTTTTTTATAGCACTCCGTGAACCCAGGCACCAGCAAAATCGACACGAAAATGGGATTCTGAGATTGCCTACAGATAGTGTTTTCTCACCCAATCCAGAGTTTCCTCTTTGGAGGACAGCTTACCCTCCAATTGGAAGTCCTCAATAGCACTCATGATCTCGGAAAAGAGGGGACCCGGTTCCAGGCCCAGACCGATCAGATCATGGCCATTGATGAGAGGCTTGGGCCGCATCGCCTCTTGGCTCAGTTCCTCCAGTTTCTCCTGGCAGAAGTGATAGCTGGAGAGTTTTCCATGACTGGCCAGTGAGTCCAGGCGGTGAAGTTCGAGGTGGTCGCTAAAATTGCTTTTACGGAGGAAACGTTTCAGGGTACTTTCCCGCATTTCCTGAACGTGGATGAAGCGCAGATGATCCTTGACCACATCAACCACCTCTTCGATCTGCTGGTTGGATATCCGCAACCTTCGACAGATCTCTTCGGCCATCTTGGCTCCGAGATCGGCATGACCATCAAAGCGAATTCGCTCTTTGACGATGAAGGTGGGGGGCTTGCCCACGTCGTGAAGCAAAATCTCCAGAGCGAGAGTCTCACTGCGTTCCTGGGAGAGCTCGAACATCAGGCAGGTGTGCACGAAAACATCGCCTTCCGGATGGAACTGTGGGGGTTGCTGGACGCCTCGCATGGCCGCAATCTCAGGTAAGATGACTTCCAAGATTCCCGAATCAGACATCAACTTCAGTCCGCGAGAGGGATCGGGTCCGGTGAGAATCTTCAACACCTCGTCCCGGATTCGCTCCCAACTCACCTCGGTGAGTTGGGAGGCATGTTCTTTCACTTGTTGGTAGGTCTGCCTTTCGATCTCAAAATCAAGCTGGCAGGCGAAGCGCAGGGCCCGCAGGAGGCGAAGCTTGTCCTCCTGGAATCGAGATTGGGGAGGACCTACAGTGCGAATCAACTTGCGCTCGAGATCTTCTCTTCCGTTGAGGTAGTCGATGACTTCTTCAGTGAAGGGATTGAGGAAAAGTGCGTTCACCGTGAAGTCGCGACGCTCGACATCGTGCCGGGCATCGGTGAAACTCACCCGGGTGGGATGACGACCATCCACGTAGTCCGCTTCCTTCCGGAAAGTCGTCACCTCGTAATTATTGGTGTCCTGCACCACGACGATCACCCCGAATTGTTTGCCCACGGGGATCGTCTTGGGGAACAACTGCTCAATTTCCTGTGGGGAAGCTGAGGTGGCAATATCGATCTCAGAGATGCTCTTTTCAAGGAGCAGGTCCCGAACGGCACCTCCGGCAAAATAGGCTTTATGCCCCTGATCGTGAAGGGTCTTGAGGATGGCTAAAGCGCCATTTAACAGATGGGGATCAACCTGTTCTTGCAGGGACATCCGGTGACCGCAGAGCTTTCTATAATTCCAACTTGTTCAGTTGTTGGGTCCAACTCAGGTCGGGGAAGTCGCGATTGCACCAATCACGATAGAAGTGGAACTTGTCTTCCTGCCCCAGGTGATAGTAACTCAGCGTCAAATTGGGGAGCATGATTTCTATGTTATGAAACTGATGGGAAAGCTTGAGTGTTTTTTCACCCGCTTCGACAGCTTCTTGATGCCGACCCAAGGCCTGATAATTATTGGTCAGATAGCTTTGAATTTCAGCTTGCTCTTCTTTGTCTTCGATGGGTTCCTGTAGAGCCTTTTCAACAAATTCAATCGATTTTTTGTGTTCTTTCAGATGGTAATAGCAGTAAGCCGTTTCGAGATAAAGCCAAGACAGAGGATCTTTTTCGGGCTCCAGCTCCTTGAGTTCCAGCAACTTGAGATAGGAATCCAGGGCCATCCGGTAATCGAGTAGCCGCTGGTGACACATTCCAATACTGAAGAAGACGTCGTCTTTCCGTTCGAATCCGGCATCTACCTCTAAAATCCGGCCAAAGTATTCCTGGGCCTCCTTGTACTCACCCAGCTCGTAGAGGGTGGAACCGAGCTTTTCAAAGATGTAGGCGACTTCAGGATCATTGTTGCTGATGAGGGAAATCGCTTGAGTGTTGTATTTCACGGAGTTGCGCAAATCGCCCTTCTGTTCGTAATTCCGGCTCATCCCAGCCAGCAGCATCCATTGAGGTTCTCGATGAAGGTGGCTCAGATGCTGGAAGGCCTCAAGGCGGCATTCCAGGGAGCGATCGTTTTCATCATTGTACTCATAGAGAGATCCTAAAAAGTAATGGATCAGCCCGCTGATTTCCGGGTCGAAGTCTTCCTCATCGGGACGAAGCATATTTTTTGCGCTCAGAAGCGCCTTGTGAGCTTCCTGATCGTTGTTCAAGAAGAACTGACAAATGCCTTCCATGCCCTGAAAGTAGGCTCGAGGATTGCCCTCAGGAGCCAGTTTTTCAGCTTCCCCGTAGTAGGTGACGGCTTCCTGGTATTCGTCCTGGTCGTAATGGCAGGCCGCGATCTCATCCAGAACCTCCAATTTTTCCCGGGCTCCCTGAGCAGCTATCAATTTTTCTTTGAGTTGTTTAACATCCATCTGAAAAGCTAGAGTAGCATCTTCAAAAGGGATGGTCTAATGCGCTTGAGCATGGTTTTCGTGCTGTTGCTGTGCCAGCTAAGCCTGAGCCTGATCTGGCTTCTCCAGCCGGAACAGAGAAGCGCTTATGAGCAATTTGTCCCCCAGGATATTCTCGGTTTGATGGTCCTGACCCACCCTCCCACTCGTCTTGATTTTCTGGAGCATTCGAGTTTGGGGCGCTGGTTTGACCTGGTCTCACAAGATCTTGAAGAAAGAATCCCCGATGAAGTGAGGGAACAGGTGGTCTCCCTGTTCAGGGATGAGCTTGAAAGTGTGTGGCTCTTGATCCACCATCTTGAAGGCCGGCCCGAGGGTTCCTGGCGAATTCATTTTACCGGCCTGCTCAAGCCTCGACCCTTCCAGCGGCGGGCACTTGAACTTCGCATCGAGCAGGTCGTCAAGGACGTTTTCGGAGCTGCTCAGACCCAGACCTCAGAACATCAGAATGTCCGTATCTACAGAGGAAGCGAACCCGGTCAGATTCTTTACCAAGTGCAAATGCCTGGTTTTCTCCTCGTTTCCAACAGTGAGGAAGGCTGGCAGAAGACGATGCGCACCATTGCTGGAGAAGAGGCAAGTTTGGCCGACCTGACCTCCTTCAGGAGAGTCCAAGCTCACCTTAGAATGGAGGAGGGCCTGTTCCTCTATTTCAATGCCAACCGGATCTTGCCCTTGTTTCCGGAGTTTGGCTACCTCATTCGATGGCACCAGGAAGAGTTCTCTGAGGATTATTACGAGATCAGATAAAAGACAGACTCTTCGTTCCTGTCAGTTGTCTGCGGTTTGCGGTCTGTGAGTACTTCGTGCTTTCGTGCCGTCGTGTGGGTCAGGAGGTCAGAGGGTCAGGGGTTTCCTGTCTCCTGTTCTCATGATCACTGTGCCGGGTTGGAAGGTGAACGACTGAATGCCGTAGGGCATCTCGAAGGGCTGGCTCGGATCAAAGGGAGGATCGTTCTTTTTGCCCAGTGAGCTCAAGAGGTTGTTGACCAATCGGGCGGGAATCGGAAAGCCGCTGAGTCGAGCCTCTTGGACCCGATAAGTCCCCATGCCGTTTTCAGCCTCCAGTGTCCCCTCAATCTCCAGGGTCTGTATCCCCTTGAGTAGAAGCCTGAGATAACCGGTCGTCACGTCATCTACTGGAAATTCAATCTCATCTACATTGACCTCCACCCGTGTCAGAAAAGTTCCCTCCTTGAGAAGCAGGGCAATGCTTTCCACTGCCTTTTGATGTTGTTGGTGCAGCTTGGCGGACAGGTAGGCGTTTAACTCCTCTTCAGTGACTTGATAAGTCTTGTTGGCAACCGTGCCCTGCTCATCATTTTCTCTCAATTCCTCCAGGATTCGGGTGACCTTGGCGACTCCAGGGTCACTGGCCTGTCCTGCCTGCGGCCTGGATTCAGCGGTGAAGTACAGGCAGCCGACGATCAACAAGAGGCCCAGGATGGCTGCCCGGTGAAAATTCATTTTCATATATCCCTAGATGCCCAACCGGGACATTAGTTTTTATCTTTCTGTCTCATTCTTTGGCTGCCAATGGATTCGAAAACTTCACCGGGAACCTCCTGCACACGGGGGAAAACGTAGCGCAGCAGGATCGGGGTGATCATGGTGGTCACCAGAACCATAATCACCATGACGGAAAACATATTCGGACTAAGGATGCCGCGACTCAGACCGACACCTGCGATGATCAGTCCCACCTCTCCACGACTGATCATTCCAACCCCCACCCGCAACGACTCGATATTGTCAAAACCGGTCACTCGTGCACCCAGGAAACAACCCACGATTTTGCTCAGAATGGCGATAGAAACGATGGCCAGGAGGAAGCTGATTGCGCTGCCCAACTCCCGGGCATTGGCTTGGAGTCCGATACTCACGAAGAAAATGGGAACAAAAAGCGAGTAAGTCAGCGGCTGCATTTTTTCGTCGATTTCCTCTTTGAAACGGGTCTGGGCAAACAGGACTCCCGCCATGTAAGAGCCGGTGATGGCCGCCAGAGAGGCCATAAATTCGGCTGCCCATGCATAGAAGAAAGCAAACACCAGTACAAAAGCCAGAAGAACCTGGCTGGCCGGAATCTTCTTGACCTGCTCACACCATTTTTCCAGGTATCTGCTTCCGACGAACCAGAAAATGGCAAAGTAGAGAGCCATCCAAAACACAATACCCAGGACAACTCCGATTCCAGTCGACTCGCCTGCCTCAGCGGCTCCAACGGCGGACAAAGCCGTCACCACACCGAGAATAATGATCCCCAGGACATCGTCGATCACCGCTGCACCGAGTATGGTGGTCCCTTCTCGAGAACGTAAGACTTTCAGTTCGATGAGAGTCTGGGCGGAAATGGAAACAGAAGTTGCGGTGAGAATCGTTCCCACAAAAATGGCTTCCCAGTAAAGAGGATATCCGAAGTAATAGCT
>JAZFTY010000094.1:0-8562 GCA_036446935.1 Acidobacteriota bacterium
AAGAGAGGTGTCGAATTTGATGGCAATCTCAATCAGGGTATCGCCTGGACGGACCCGGTACTGTGTGGGTCGCGCAGACGCCTCAGAGACGAGAAGAAACTGTCCCGGATAGATTCGGTCTGGATTCGAGAGGTTGTTGGCAAGCTGAAGCGTGGAAACGGAACTGCCCACTCGGTTCGCTATGACAAGGAGCGTGTCGCCATCCTGCACCCGGTAACCCATCGAGCCGTTGTCGGCCACCAGAATCGGGCCGGAGACGGCAGGAACAGTTTCAAGAACTGCCGCAATCGTTTCTCCCTGACCATGAGGAAGATGGATCTCGAGTCCGGCCGGCAGAATCTTCGATCTTTGCCAGACATCTGCCATGATGTGCGGATTATAGTCCCGAAGAATTTCTTCCGTGAGTCCCTGGATCTGAGTGAAATGGCTGAGCCGGTGGGACCTTTTCAAAGAGAGGGTGTCATATGGTCTGGGAGAGGCAAACTCCAGGGGGCCGAAGTAGTCCGAATAGTTGCGGGCCACTGAAACGGCCGCCAAAAACTCGACATAAAAGTTTTTGCTGGCGAACCCGAAGGACCGGGATTGGTATTCCTGGATAATCTTACCCATATCGGCGCCAACGCGTTTTTTGGCCCGCGCCATCCCGTTGGTGCCATGGTTGAAGGCGGTCACGGCCAGGGGCCAACTCTCCAGGGTGTCGTAGTTCTCTCGAAACAGGCGGGCCGCCGCTTCACTCGATTTCAAAGGATCGAGTCGTTCATCCACAGAACGGTTGATTTTCATGTAACGGCGTCCCGTTCCGCGTATAAACTGCCAAATCCCTGCCGCGCCTCGTTTGGAATAAGCGCCATAGTCAAAGGAGGACTCGACATGGGGCAAAAGCGCGAGCTCGGTGGGGAGACCGTGGGCCTGAAAGATAGTTTCAATCTTGCTGAGATACTGCCCGGAACGGATCAATCCTTCCCTGAATTTTTCCTTGATGCCCCTTTGGGCGCGGATGTTCCTACCCAACTCTCTCAAGAGCTGGGAAGAAGGAGAGTAGCCGTGAGATTCAAGAAGGCGGATGATTTTCTTGTGCTTTCCGGTCAGCTTCTCTGAATCGGAGCCGTATCGCCGGATCTCCTCAAAGAGCTGCTGCCATTGCTTTTCCCTCTTTTCCAGCTCTTTGTGCTGACGTTTGTACTCAACGTCATCGTCCCGAACTCCTTTCGCAAAGCGGACCACCTCGTAGATCAGGCGAACATCGTTTTGGTCATGGATCAGGACTTCTCGGTCCCCGTACTCGGTAAAGATTTCCTTCCAGAACTCGACTTCGTCTTCAAAGCCCTTGGAAGGGAAAGAGCTGGAGATTTGATCCAGGGAGAACGAACCGGCAGCCAGGAGGCTTGATGAAAAAAACAGGAAGAAAAACAACCGTTGCACCATTATTGTTTCGCTATGTTAGCAAAGCCGTGCGACCTGGGAAAGGATTATCTGATCTCACTCAGATGGCCCTCTATCTCAGCGCAGATTTGTTGGGGTGACTTGCCTTTAACTTCCACCGGGAGGTCTGCTCGTTGATAGATTTTCTCGCGACGGCGAAACAGGGATTCCCATTGCTCAGGGTTTCTCGCCAAGGGGCGATGTTGAGAGTTTCTGCATCGTCTTTTTGCCAGGTTAAGGGGAATCTTGAGCCACACGGAGATTCCGTGTTTGGAGATATAATCGCGATTGATCCTGTTGACGAAGGTTCCTCCTCCAAGAGCCATCACACAGGGCTCTGAAGGTGGGTTTTGGACCAGGGTGTCCGACTCCAATTTCCGGAAATACTCCTCTCCCTGAGAGTCGAAGATTTCGGAAATCGTCCTCTCCTGCTCCTTTTCGATCAGGTTATCCAGATCATGAAAGGGACGATCCATCCTTCCTGCCAGGACCGGACCGATGGTCGACTTTCCACTTCCCATGAATCCAACGAGATAAATGTGTTTGTCCATTTTCGGCTATTCGTAGGAACTTAGAGATTGAAGTCTCTCGAAAAATTCCGGGAAGGATACGGATACACAGGACGGGTTATCGAGTTCGATCGGTTTTGTCGCGATGAGTCCGGCCACGGCAAAGGCCATCGCTATGCGATGATCTCCGAAGGTCTGGACCCTTCCGCCCTGAATTTGCTGGTTTGGTGGAACAAAGAAACCGTCCGGGTACTCTTCAACCTGCACACCCAGATTTCTCAGATTTACAACCACAGATTTTATTCGGTCGGACTCCTTCTTGCGCAGTTCTTCGCCTCCCCGGACCCGGAGTCCCCGTTCCAGGCGCGTGGCCAGGACAGCTAGAGCCGGAATTTCGTCGATCATGTTGGGGAGCCACTTACCGCTGATCTCGGCGGGAAATCTCCTGAGTGGCTCATGGCTGAAACAAATCTTCAGATCACAAACAGGTTCAGCGTTGAATTTCCGAGGATTTGTTCTTTCAATCCGGGCTCCCGAATCTTCCAGCAGAGTGAGCAGACCCGTGCGAGAAGGATTGACACCGACCCTTCTCAGGTAGATCTCAGCATCGGGAACCAGAAGAGCGGCCACGATGAAAAAGACAGCCGCTGAAAAATCGCCGGGGATTTCCATTTGTACCGCCTTTAAAGATACTGGCCCTTTCACTTTCAATTGCTGTTCCGCTTCCGTCAAGACGACGTCAAAGAATGGGAGTGCACGCTCCGTGTGATCACGTGAGGGAACGTCTTCCACTACTGTGGTCTCCCCTTGGGCCATCAGTCCGGCCAGAAGAACACACGATTTCACCTGAGCACTGGCCATTGGCAAACGGTAATGAATTCCCCGCAGTTGTGAACCGGTAATGCGCAAGGGTGGGTATTCATCCTGGACCGCCTCAATCCTTGCGCCCATTTGGGTGAGGGGGCGGATGATCCGCTCCATGGGCCGACGATTCAAAGAGTCATCTCCCTGGATCGTGGAAACGAATGGGGAAGCAGAAAGCAGGGCGGAAAGAAGGCGAACGGTGGTTCCACTGTTTCCGGCGTCGAGAAGCTCCTTGGGCTTCTGAAACCGCTTCCATCCTTCACTTTGGATTTCGACCTCCCTTTCGGATTGCCGGATCCCCAAGCCTAGTGTTTTGAGACAGCGAAGTGTCGATTGACAGTCCTCGCTCTGTGAAAATTGGGAGATGCGGGTAGTCCCGTTGGCCATGGCTCCTAGAATGGCATAGCGGTGGGAAATCGATTTGTCCCCGGGTAGGGTAAGCTCTCCCCGCAAACAGGAGACGGGTTGAATAATCATTTCTTCTGTTTGTCCGACGGCTGACTAAGAAATCCCAGTTGTAGATCGATTTCTTTCAAGCGCTTGATCTTGTCTCTGTATTCAGCTGCTTTTTCAAACTCAAAGCGCTCGGCGGCAACCCTCATTTGGGTCTCTAGTTGCGTCATCTCTGCCCTGATCTCTTCTGCCGAAGAATACTCCTCGATTTCTTCTGCCACGAGGGAGACCTGAGAGTAATCCAGCCGTGTCATCTGCAGAAAGCTGTCGTCCACGGGTTTGAGAATGGTTTGAGGGGTGATGCCATTTTGTTGATTGTATTCTTGTTGGATCTCCCGACGCCGGCGAGTTTCTTCAATGGCTTTGGACATCGATTGGGTGACGACATCGGCGTACATGATGACCTTTCCATGAAGGTTGCGGGCGGCACGGCCTGAGGTTTGAATCAGAGAGGTGCTACTGCGCAAAAATCCTTCCTTATCCGCATCCAAAATAGCAACCAGGGACACTTCGGGCAGATCCAGACCCTCCCTAAGGAGGTTGACTCCGATCAAGACATCAAACTTGCCCAGCCGAAGGTCCCTCAGAATCTTCACCCGATCCAGGGTGTTGATCTCCGAGTGAAGATAGCATACGGCAACACCGAGTTCGGTGTAGTATTCGGACAGTTCCTCAGCCATTCGTTTGGTAAGGGTGGTCACCAAGACCCGTTCCTTTTTTTCCGCTCGTTGACGAATTTCCTCCAGCAAGTCCTCGATCTGGCCTTTGACTGGCCGCACATCTATGGGTGGGTCCATGAGGCCCGTGGGCCGGATAATTTGCTCGACGATGTCTCCACCGCATCGCTGCAGTTCGTACGGTCCCGGGGTGGCCGATACGTAAACCGATTGAGGCAAACGGGATTGTATCTCGGTAAAATTGAGAGGTCGGTTGTCCAAGGCGGAGGGCAACCGGAAGCCGTACTTCACCAAATTGAGCTTTCGTGAACGGTCACCCTCGTACATACCCCGTAACTGTGGGACCGTAACGTGGCTTTCATCAATAAAGACAATGGCATCCGAAGGGAAGTAGTCCATGAGAGTCGGAGGTGGCTCTCCGGGCAGCCGACCCGTCAAGTGACGAGAATAGTTCTCGATTCCCCGACAGTATCCCACTGTCTTGATCATCTCCAGATCAAACATGGTGCGCTGATGAACCCGTTGAGCCTCGATCAGCAGGCCTTCCTTTTCTAACCGAGTCCGATGTTCCTCCAACTCCATTCGGATACTCTCCACTGCAGTCTTCCA
This sequence comes from Acidobacteriota bacterium, assembly GCA_036446935.1. GTDB lineage: Bacteria > Acidobacteriota > UBA6911 > RPQK01 > JADFOI01 > JADFOI01. The sequence goes on from JAZFTY010000094.1 coordinate 4,535, forward strand.
CTGACTTCGAGGCATGACGTAGTGAGATTTGGGATAGATGGGAACCCGTTGATGTTCCTTGATGATCTCTCCCGTGAGGGGATCAAATCGGTAGATGGCGTCAATTTCATCTCCAAAAAGTTCGATCCGAACTCCATAATCCCCGTAGGCAGGAATGACTTCAACCACGTCGCCGCGAACTCGAAAGGTACCTCTCTTCAGCTCCAGATCGTTACGCTCATACTGGATCTCGACCAGTTTGTGCAGAATCTCCCGACGACTGATCTGCTGGCCCTTGCTCAACATGGCGACCATCCCGTAGTAGGCCTCGGGTGATCCCAAACCATAAATACAGCTGACGCTTGCCACGATAATGCAGTCGCGCCGTTCCAACAGCGATCGGGTTGCCGAATGACGCAGTCGATCGATTTCGTCGTTGATCAGTACTTCCTTTTCGATGTACGTATCGCTTGAAGGGATGTAGGCTTCGGGCTGGTAGTAGTCGTAGTAACTGACGAAGTACTCGACGGCGTTGTGCCGGAAAAATCTCTTGAATTCCTGATAAAGCTGAGCAGCCAGCGTTTTGTTGTGGCTCAAGATCAGGGTGGGTCGATTGACCTCTTGGATGACCTTGGCCATGGTGAAGGTCTTTCCTGATCCGGTGACCCCCAGCAAGACTTGATCCTGTCGGCCTTTTTCGATCTTACCCACAAGTTCACGGACGGCTCTGTCCTGGTCTCTGCTGGGACGAAACGGACTTTCCAGCTTGAATTCAGCCGATTCGGCCCAGGCCTGCCCGTAAGAAATACCTGAGTAGGAGAGTTCCTTTGAGTCCGACACAACCGATCATTATAAATCAATCAGAGATTATGAGATTAGGAGATTAGGGACAGGCCCCCGGAGGCCTGTCCCTAATCTCCTAATCTTTCTGACAGGGGCGCTAGCTAGAATCGAGACTCCGCTTCTTGTGCTCTTCGAATGTTAAACTAAAGAGTGAATTTGGAGCCTGAAGAAGAACGCTCAAAGACTTCTCGCCGAACGGTGGGGGAAGGGTGCGCTGTAGTGTCGAGAGAACGCGGGGAGACCAAGCTTGGCTGCCTGGTGCTGATCGTGCTGGTAGCCATGCTGGGTTACTTGTGTTATCGAGTTATCCCTGTGTACTTGGAGCGGGATGGATTTCATGATTCCTTGCTCACCATCGCCGGAAGAGCCACCCTTCAAGGATGGGTCAATCGCAGAATCATCAACCGAGTGTTGCAGCTAGGCGTGGACAGCAATTTCACAGTCGAACAAAAGGACATTCAAGTCCAGCATATCCGTGGCCGACCAGAGGTGGTTCTTGTGGTGAACTATAGTAGAACCGTGGAATTTCCCGGGGGTTACGTGTATAAGTTTTATTTTCGCTCCGTCGCCCCGGGTTCCCTTGGTTTTTAGGGTGGACTTGCATCTGACGCGTAAACCCTCTAACTTCACAAACTGATGCGTATTCTGGTCACGGGTGGAGCGGGTTTTATCGGCAGTTTCTTGTGCGAGTCTCTGCTCGATGAAGGGCACGAGGTGATCTGTCTGGACAACCTCTTTTCTGGATTCAGGCGTAATATCCAACCTTTTCGAACCAACCCATCTTTCGAGTTCATTCGGCACGACGTGGTTGAACCGATACTCTTGGAAGTGGACCAAATCTACAACCTGGCTTGTCCGGCATCGCCGGTTCATTACCAGTACAATCCGGTCAAGACTGTGAAAACCAATGTGATGGGAACCATCAACATGCTCGGTATGGCCAAGCGGGTGAAGGCTCGTATCCTGCAGGCCAGCACATCAGAAGTGTATGGAGACCCGCAGGTGCACCCGCAGCCGGAAGAGTACTGGGGTAATGTCAATCCCGTCGGATCGCGCAGTTGTTACGATGAGGGGAAGAGAGTGGCTGAGACATTGATGATGGACTACCATTGCCAAAATGGAGTGGATATCCGAATTGCACGGATCTTCAATACTTACGGTCCTCGAATGTCCATAGACGACGGACGTGTCGTGAGTAATCTGATTGTGCAGGCGCTTCGGGGTGAGCCGATGACCGTTTATGGAGATGGATCCCAGACTCGATCCTTCTGCTATGTCTCTGATCTGGTGCGGGGATTAAGGAAGCTGATGGACCAGGAAGATGTCCACCGTCCGGTCAACCTTGGAAATCCGGTGGAAGTCTCTATTCTTGCCTTCACCGAACGGGTTCGTGAGCAGACGGGAACAGCCTCGGAGATCCGTTTCGAGCCTTTACCCTCGGATGATCCGGTGCGGCGAAGACCTGAAATTGCTCAAGCCCGCAAATTGCTCGACTGGGAACCGGAGGTGGACCTGGAAGAAGGATTGAGACTCACGGTGGATTATTTTGACGACTTGCTCCACGAGTGAGTTTTGTTAGATACTCTGCCAGAATCGGCCCGGTTTTTTAGGCTAAAGGAGCCTGTCCGAGTAACAGGTGAGGTTCCTAAGAGGGAGTGTTGAAGTGCTGGCTACTTACGTTCCAATTCTCATTTTCATCCTGGTTGCTCTGTCACTTCCGGTGGTGGGGCTGGTGGTGGGGAAATTGATTCGTCCCTACAAACCTCATGCCACAAAGCTCATGCCCTACGAGTGTGGGGTGGATCCGGAGGGAGATGCGCGGGATCGATTCTCGAATCGCTTCTACATCATTGCCATTTTGTTCGTGGTTTTCGATGTCGAAACCGTCTTTTTATTTCCATGGGCCATCATCTATGGTCGCCTGGCTCTTTTTGGATTTATCGAAATGATCGTCTTCTTGGGGATTCTGATTGTGGGCTATTTTTACGTTTGGAAAAAAGGAGCCTTAGAGTGGGTATAATCGAAAATCGAATGGAGAAAAACATCGTGACGACGACGGTGGATTCGGTCTTCAACTGGGCTAGGAAGTCCTCTCTTTGGCCTATGACGTTCGGGCTGGCCTGCTGCGCCATTGAAATGATGGCCACAGGGGCTTCTCGTTTTGATATGGACCGATTCGGTGCTGGGATTTTTCGGCCTTCCCCCCGCCAATCGGATCTCATTATCGTTGCAGGCACGGTGACTTTGAAGATGGCTGAGGTCGTTCAGCGACTGTACGACCAAATGCCGGAACCGAAGTGGGTCATCTCCATGGGAGCCTGTTCCAGCGCAGGTGGGCCCTTTGATACCTATTCAACTCTTCAAGGCGTGGATAAGGTCATTCCGGTGGATGTCTACATCCCCGGATGTCCACCCCGGCCTGAAGCACTGCTTTATGGATTGATGCGACTTCAGGACAAAATCGATCAGATGACCATTGCTAAAGAGCCAAAGCAGCTTCCGGTTAGCTAACGAGCGAGAATGAGCCGATTGAGTTTCTTGGTGTGAGATGAGCGAAGAGGACAAACCGAAGCAACCGCAAGAGCCAGAAAGCCCGGAGGCTCCAGCTCCCAAGGCCGGGGAGAAGGAAACCCCGGCGCCTGCGGAGCCTGACCCAAAGTCGGCTGTACCCGAGACGCCAGAAAGCCCGGAGGCTCCGGCTTCCGAGGCCGGGGAGAAGGAAACCCCGGCACCTTCAGAGCCTGACCCAAAGTCGGCTGCACCCGAGAAGCCAGACAGCCCGGAGGCTCCAGCTCCCGAGGCCGAGAAGAAGGAAACCCCGGCGCCTGCGGAGCCCAGCCCAAAAACAGCTGCACCTGAGAAAGCTGCTAAGCCTGCTCCCCCCAAAGCGGCCAGGAAGAAGGTTCTCTCTTATGAAGATCTGGAAGAGGATAACCTCCTTCAGAGGCTGAAAGAGAAGTTTTCCGAAGGGATTGTTTCGGGACAGTCGTTTCTCAATCAACCAACTTACACGGTTTCTGTGGACTGTCTGTATGACGTCATGGTCGAGCTCAAGCACAGTGATGATTTGGACTTCGACTATCTCATCGATCTGACCGCTTTGGATTACCTGGGAGACGAACAGCGGTTTTGTATGGTCTATCATCTCTATTCCTACAAGCACGATAGGCTGATTCGAATCAAAGCCCGCATATCGGAGGAGGAGG